>JASHYG010000020.1 GCA_030043215.1 Gammaproteobacteria bacterium | reverse complement strand
CCGGTATCCTGCGCCACGACGAGCCTCTCGAGCGTCACGTCCGAATCAGGAAACGTGGTGTCAAGAAACACGGGCGCCCCGAGCGGCACGGACGCTGGGTCGACAGCGATCGATCGCCCCGGCGTGAGCGGCACGCCGAGTGACCCTTCGGGTCCGAGCGCGGGATCGCCGAGCGGCTCCTCGCGAAAGAACACCACGCTCGGATCCGCATCGAGGAGCTCCCGCACGCGATCCGGGTGCAAGCTCGCCCACTGACGGATGGCGGGCATCGTCGCCTCTCCCGCCTTGAGCTCTCCTCGGTCGATGAGATAGCGGCCGATCGACCGATAGGGATACCCGTTCTGATCCGCATAGTGCAGACGGATGGTCCCACCGTCCGGCAGCTGCACCCGTCCGGAGCCCTGCACCTCGAGGAAGAAGGCATCGAGCGGATCGTCGACCCAGACGATCTCGTGACCTTTGAGAGAGGGGTCGCGGTCCAGGTCCGCGCGGCTGTAGTACGGCACGATCTTGTTGCCCTCGAGCCTCGCCCGGACGCTGAGACCCTTGAGCGTGGGGTACACCGACGAGAGATCGACGGTCAGCAGATCCGGCGGCGGGGCGTAGAGAGGCGTGCTGAACTCGGCCGAAGGCGAGCGGTCGCCGTGCAGCAGCGGCTCGAAGTAGCCGGTGATCAGTCCGTCGCGATCCGCGCGCCTGCCCGCTCGCTCGACGATGCCGTACGGCTCGAAGAAGCGCTCGAAGAAGCTGCGAACGTCCTCCGACGTGACCGGGTGGGCCGCCGGCGCCGCATCGCACGCAGCCGACCAGGGAGCGCGCCGGCCGAGAACGCTGCAGGAAGCGAGGAACGCTGGCCACGCGTCCATCATCCGGTCGGCCTTCCAGCCCGGCAGGTCGGACCATCGGGCGGGCGCGTACTCGACATGCGGGAGCGGAGGTGCCGGCGGCGGACAGACCCTCGACCGCACGGCGCAGCCGCCGAGCAAGAGGCAGCTGCAGAGCGCTGCACCAGCTAGCGGTCCCATCGTCCCCCCTGCTCGTCGCGCGTGGGCCATCCGCATCTCCTCGAGGAAAGTCCTCGGTAGGACCGTGATGGTACATGGGGCGCCGGGTGGCAGGTCCCTGTCCATCGGCGACAGCGCGGTCTATCATCGCGGCCATGCAGGCGGCCTCACTCGAGGTCCCCCGAAAGCCAATGGCCGCGACACCACGTGAGAAAGGTGCGCTGTTCCGCGCTCTCCATCAGGGGCCCGACCCCTTCGTCATCGCAAACGCGTGGGACGGCGGCTCGGCTCGTCTGCTCGCGAAGCTCGGATTCCGGGCGCTCGCGACATCGAGCGGCGCCTCGGCCGCGACGCTGGGCCGGCTCGACGGGCAGATCACTCGTGAGGAAGCCCTCGCACAGTCGCGGGTGATCGTCGATGCGACGAGCCTGCCCGTCTCGGCGGATCTGGAGAAGGGCTTCGGGGACGCGCCACAAGCCGTCGCCGAGACCATCCGGCTCGCCGCCGGAGCGGGTCTCGTCGGAGGCTCGATCGAGGATGCGAGCGGCGACCGGGCGAAACCACTCTACGATCTCGGCCTTGCGGCCGAGCGCGTGGCGGCCGCCGCCGAGGCCGCGCGAGCCCTCCCCTTTCCCTTCCTGATCACGGCGCGGAGCGAGGGTTTCCTGCGCGGCCATCCGGACCTCGGCGAGACGATCCGCCGTCTGCAGGCCTTCGAGCGGGCCGGCGCAGACGTGCTGTTCGCACCCGGACTCCCGGACCTCGCCGCCGTTCGCGCGGTGTGCTCGGCGGTCTCAAAACCCGTCAACTTCATGGAAGGCATCCCGGGAAAGTCCTTCCCCCTGGCGGATCTCGCCGCGGCCGGGGTCAAGCGGGTGAGTCTCGCCACCTCGCTCTATCGAGCGGCCGTCACGGGCCTGCTCGTCGCGGCCCGCGAGGTCAGGGAGAGCGGCACGTTCGCCTATCTCGACCACCTCGTGACCACGCCGGAGCTCAACGGCTTCCTGCGGGACTGATTTCGACCGTTCACGCCACCTTAGGAATCTCAACATGAAGAGCAAGCCCTATCTGTGCCTCGAGGACGCCCACCGAATCATTGCGGCCGCGATGGCGCACGCGCAGTCGCGCAAGTGGGCCGTCACGATCTGCGTCTGCGACGACGGCGGCCACTTACTCATGCTCGAGCGCGCCGATGGGGCCCCGCCGTTCACGGCCAAGATGGCCGTCGCGAAGGGTACGGCCGCCGCGCTCGGCCGGCGCGAGTCCAAGGCGTTCGAGGACTCGATCAATCAGGGCCGCACAGCCTTCGTCACCGCTCCGCTCGAGGGGATGCTCGAGGGCGGAGTCCCGATCACCGTCGAGGGCCACGTCATCGGCGCGGTCGGCGTCTCGGGGGTCAAGTCGTCCGAGGACGCCGAGATCGCCCGCGCGGGGATTGCGGCCTTGACGGCCGCCTAGTAGGCTCGCCGGGGCGATACGGCCGTATCCCGCCGCGCGCCGGGTCAACTCATCGGGCGGCGTCGCGTTACACTTGCCAGTTTCCACGAGAGTAGGGGTCTCCATGGGCATCACGCGCGACCGGCGCCTCACCATACGATTGCTTACAGTCTGCGCAGGGCTCGCGGGGCTTGCCGGGATTGCCGGCGTCACCGGCTGCAGCGGAACCGATGCCTACCAGTTCAACGCCCCCGCCGCCGTGGGCGTCGCGGACTTCGCGGGCACCGGCCATCCCGGCGTCGTGATCGCGCAGGCGCGGATCAATCAGCTCATCACCCAGGAGCAGCCGGGATACGCCGCGATCATCCTGCAAAACCCCAACAGCCCCGGAACGTTTCAGTCCCCGCGGCACTACGCGACTCAGGGCAACCCCTCCGCGCTGGCGGTCGGCGCCCTCACCGCAGGCACGCT
>JASHYG010000227.1 GCA_030043215.1 Gammaproteobacteria bacterium | reverse complement strand
AGGCGCGCTCGCGGCACAGATGCCCGACAACCTCGATGAGCCGAGTCACATTCTCATGCGCGAGACCGCGGCCGACCCACGCTTCGCGCCGCTCATCGGCGATGCGAGCCGGCTGCGAGCCCATATTCCGTCCGAGCAGTGCTACTACGATTGGCTCGCGCCCCACGCGCATGTGGATATCTGGCGCACGACCTACTACCACCCGGTGGAAGGACCCGCGGCGATCGTCCAGTGGTTGCGCTCGAGCGGACTCAAACCGTTCCTCGAGCCGCTGACACCGGAGCTGCAGGCGCTGTATCTCGCCGAGTACGAGCGCCGCATCGGCGCAGCCTATCCGACCCGCGCCGACGGCAAGCGGCTGCTCGCCTTTCCGCGCTTGTTCATCGTCGCCCGGCGGCGAGAGCCTCCGTGTCAGTAATGAAACTGGTAGCGCAGCTCGGCGTAGATCTGAAACGGATCATTCCAGTGGACGCCCCCGAAGGTGAGGCTATTGTCGGTGAGCAGGTGCCGGTTGGTGACGTTGAGGCCCGTGATCGAGGCCGTCAGGTCCCGCGTGATGTGGCGGCCCACGGTCAGGTCGAGCAGCACGTAGCTCGGCAGGTGGCTCGGCTCGTAGGTCGGCGCCTCCGCGAACCCGTTCGACAGTCCCGAATTGGCCGACAGGTTGGACCCGACGAAGAACCCACCCGGCAGGTCCACGTTGTACCCGAGATCGAGCGTGTTGCGCTGATCGTGATCGAGCGCGATGGCGGGGTAGCCGCATTCCGTGCCGGGAACGACGAGCCCTCCGGTGATCGGCCCGAAGCAATCCGCCGTCTGGTTCGAGTAGCTCAGGTGCACCTGGCCGTACGGCCAGAAGGATGGTGAGCGCACCGTGAGCTCGCGCCCCTCGATGAGCGCCCCCTGGTCCGTGATGGGCAGAAAGATGTCGGATTCGCCGAGCGGGTTATGGTCCAGGAAATTGGTCGCCTCGGTGACGAAGTAGTCGGCCTCGATGCTCCATCCCTCGACCGGGATCGTCACACCGAACTGCCGTTCCGTGTCGCGCTCTCCGCGCAGCGGCAAGTAGGCGGTGTCACTCGCGGTCGCGTAGGCGACCAAGGGGCCCGAGAGCGTCTCGAGCGGCGGGGCCTGGTAGTACTTGCCCCAGAAGGCGCTCAGCACCCAGTTCAGCCCCGGCAGCAGGACGGTCCCGCCGAGCCGTGGGTCGGTCGCGTTCTCGGTGACGGCGCCCTGGAAGTGCGTCTCGCGCAGGCCGGCCGAGAGATTGAGCCAGTGCGCCGCCTCGAAGGTGTCCTGTACCCAGGCTGCGACGAGCCCGCCGGTCGGGCTCTCCAGCTCCGTGAGCGTCGGTGAGCTGTCGTCGGCGAACGCCAGGTTGAAGTCGGCCTGATCCTGCTGGGCGAAGCCGGAGACGCCGGCCTCCAGATGATTGCGGCTGAAGCTCATCCGCAGACTCTCTTGGGCGCCCTCGTACTGCGAGCTGTGGTGATACGTGGTGATGGTCGGGAAATCGTCGGCGCCCCCGTCGTAATCCGCCCGCTCGAAGTGATACATGACCGAACTCGTGAGCACCGCGTTGTTCGAGAAGGTATGCGCCCAGGACAGCACCGCGAAATTATCCCCCTCGCTCTGCACGTCGCCGAACTGTCCGACGCAGTCCGGATCGTCGGCGAGCGGCAGGATGCAATCCGGTATCTGGTAATTGTCCTGGCGCAGCTGGGCGACGAAGCTCACCTCATCCTGCGCGCTCAGGAAGTACTGGATGTTGGTGAACGCACCGTATCCCTGCGAGGCATCGTGGATGATCTCGGAGTCGGGGGTCTCGAGGCCGAGATTGCTGCGGTTGCCCTCGACGCTTGCATAGTACGCGAAGTCGCTCGTGTGGCTGGCGACGCTCGCGTAGTCGTCGGTCTGGCCGAAGTTCCCCGCCGTCACGTCGAGATTGGCTTGGTTGTCGCTGCTGAAGCCGCTCTTCGGGATCACGTTGAAGATACCGTAAGTCCGATCGCCCTCGTCGGCGGCGTAGCTGCTCCGCTCGATCCCCAGAGTCTGGATGTCCTCGGGATTGATCGCCGGGCCGAGGTTCTCCGCGATGTTGGTGTTCGGAACCTCCACCCCATCGATCAGCCAGTTCGTCTGATGGCCGCCGTCCATGTGCAGCATGTCATGGGCCTCGTATGCCCCTGGAACGTAATCGGTGATCATGGCGAGACTGTTGACGTTGATCGCCCCCGGAGTGGTCTCAATGTCCCCCTGGCTCACCAGCGCGAGCGGGGTCATCGAGGCGACGACCGGCAGCTCCCGGGTTGCTGTCACCCTCACCTCGGCGAGCTCCGAGGGACGTAGCAAGCCGATATTCGCGAACGGAAAATATCCCGCCTCGAGCGTGAGCGCTTGGTTGAAGGAAGCAAAGCCGTCCTGCGAGACGGTGAGCATGTAGTGGCCGATGGCTACCTTCGGAAAACCGAAACGGCCGGCCGAGTCCGTCGTCCCGCGCGTGATCGCGTGTGTGGCGGACTCGAGCACCACGCTCGCTCCGACTATGGGTGCGCCGCCGCTGTCCCGGACGACGCCATTCACGCTGCCGTAGGCCGCGGCCCAGCTACGCGCCGGAAGAAGGAGCACCAGAAGCAGAAGGAAGGCCGCCCCGGCGGGGACCCAATGAGTTCGTGGCCGGCGGCGCGTGCGCGTTGCCGGACCTTTGATGAGATTGACCATGTAAAGAGCCCTCAGGCCGCGCCTTTCATGGCGAAGCCCTTCAAACGCATGGACGAGAGCACGCCATTGCCGGCGAGGTCGCCGATGAGCCCGCACGTTCGCGCTCACCCACGCAGGCACGTCGGCGGCAATGGGGACGAGCGCACGCCCCTCCTTGCAAGGGACGCGCGCCAGCATGCACGGGTATCAGGCGAGAACGGGCGGAGCGCGCGGCTGCGGGACGTAGACGAAGCGGACCGCGACCGCAAGCCGCTCGGGCACGACGGTCGCATCGCGAACGATTCGGGCGATCGAGGTGAGCGCCGCGAACTGCAGAATCGGACCGCTGCTCGAGCCGCTGGTGAAGAGGCAATGCTCCGATTGGGAGTGGCCTGCGGAGTGGCGATTTCCCCCGGGCATACCCTCGTGCGCCACGTCCCCGTGAGACATGCCCGCGGAAGACATGGACATGCCCATGGACATGTCCATACCCATCTCCCCCTGCGGCAGGAGATCTGCGGGAAAGCCGTCGGGACAGATGACGATGGCGAGCCGATGCCCGCTATCCAGCATGAAGCCGGCGGGGATCAGAGCGCGCAACGCGAATGCGGCGACCACGAGAGCGGCGGTCGACTTCCGCGTAGCGAATTTAGATGGACCGATTCGCATCGTCCGGCGCGCAGTATCGTTCGGCGCGGCTCGATGGTATCGCGGACGGCATCTCCGCGCCAGAAATCGTTGTGTACGACTGCCGCGGCGGGCGGCGGCCCCCCGCGAAGGCTCCCAAGGAGCGCGCTTCCCATCGGCGCTCCGCACGATCGAGCCCCGGCCCCCCGCGCTCGGACCACACTTCGGGATTTTCTCCCTGGACGCACGTCGCGCACGGTTGATGAAATTCATCGGTGGGCTGGGTCGAGCCCCTACGGCTCGGCC
>JASHYG010000226.1 GCA_030043215.1 Gammaproteobacteria bacterium | reverse complement strand
AGATCTCCCTCCTCATGCAGGGTGAGGATTGCCGGGGGTTCCCGAGCTTCTATGAGGAAGCCGCGGAGCGCGGCACGCTCTTCCACTCCTCGGGATTCCAGCGAGCCAGTCCCTCGAGCGCTCCCAGCCGCGCCGTTTGCACGCAGCCGATCGAGTACATCGGAGAGCGTCTGGTCGGGCGGGACGTTCGCAACCTGAAGCTGGCGCTCGCCGCGACGCCCGCACCCGCGATCGAGGCGTTCTTACCCGTCACGGCGCCGGCGAGTATCGAGCCCTACCGCCTCAATGAGTACTACGCCTCCGAGGAGGCGTTCCTCTACGCGCTTGCGGATGCGCTGCGAGTCGAATACGAGGCCATCGCGAACGCCGGGCTCCTCCTGCAGATCGACGATGCCTGGACCGCGGCGCTATGGGATCGCATCGGCATTCCGATGGGCGTCGACGCCTACAAGAAGCGATGCATGAAGCGCGTCGAGGCGCTGAACCACTCGCTCCAACGCATTCCCCGGGAGCGGATCCGGTACCACATCTGCTGGGGAAGCTGGCACGGCCCCCACGCCTACGATCTCCCCCTGGACGACATCGTGGAGGTGATGCTCGCGGTGAAGGCCGGCGCGTATCTGTTCGAGGCGGCGAATGCCAGGCACGAGCACGAGTACCACGTGTGGGAGCGCGTCCGCCCCCCGGACGGAGCGATACTCATCCCCGGAGTCGTGAGCCACGCGACGAATGTGGTCGAGCACCCACAGCTCGTCTCCGAGCGCATCCAGCGGTTCGCGCGGCGGGTCGGGCGCGAGAACGTGATCGCCGGCACGGATTGCGGCCTGGGCGGCCGTATCCACCCCGAGCTCGCCTGGGCCAAGCTGCAATCGCTGGTGGAAGGCGCGGGCTTGGCCACGCAGGCGCTTGGATACCCATAGCGCCTGACCGTCCGATCAGCCCGTGACGCGCTCCGCTGCCGCGTCCGCTCGCCATCGCGGTGCGGCGGCTGGCAGGCTGGCGACCAGGTTGCTCTCGAACTGTCGACTGCACCCATCCCAGCCGGACCGCAGCGCGTGCTCTCGGCAAGCCTGCGGATCGAGCTTCAATGCTCTTTCCGCGGCTCTCGTAAGGTCGGTGTCGAGCGCGCCCGTCACTCCATCCTGAAGCACGTCGATGGGACCCGTCACCGGGAATGCGGCGACCGGCACGCCGCACGCGAGTGCCTCCAGATTCACGAGTCCGAAGGTGTCCGTGAGGCTCGGAAAGACGAGGACATCCGCCGCCGCGATGTGCGCCGCGAGGTCCTCACCGAAGCGATATCCCACGAAGACGGCATCGGGGTACTGCGATTGCAAGCGGCTGCGCTCCGGGCCGTCGCCGACCACGAGCTTCGTGCCGGACCAGCGTATGCGCAGGAACGCATCGACGTTCTTCTCGACCGCGATGCGTCCCACGTAGACCGCGATCGGCCGGGGCAAATCGAGGAAGCTCTTCTCCCGAGGCCGAAACAGCTGCGTGTCCACACCGCGCGGCCAGGGCACCAGGTTGTGGAAGCCGCGCTCGGCGAGCTCCGTCCTCACTCGCTCGGTGCCGACCATGCAGCGCTCGGCCGACCCGTGAAAGCGACGCAGTACCGCGTAGGACACGGACATCGGGATCGGGAACCGCGAGCTCAGGTAGTGCGGAAACTGCGTGTGATAAGAGGTCGTGAATCGCAACCCGTGCTTGAGACAGTAGCGCCGCGCCGCGAAGCCAAGCGGACCCTCCGTCGCGATGTGCAGCGCCTGCGGATTGAACGACGCGATGCTGCGGCCGAGCTGTCGGTAGGGCATCACGGCCATCCGGATCTCCGGATAAGTCGGACAGGGCACGGTGCGGAAGTCGCGTGGCGTGATCAGCCGAACTTCGTGCCCGAAGCGCTCGAGCCATGTCGACGTCTGGGCCAGGGTGTTGACGACACCATTGGTTTGAGGAAACCAAGCGTCCGTGACGATGAGGACTCTCATGCCTTGTAGCCACGCTCCATGTCCAGGATCGGAACTCCCGACCGTGGTCCGTATCTTCAACCGGTCATGTGACGCGGCCGTGACCGCGTCCTGCGCCTCGCGGCGGCGCCGGCAGTGTCATCTGTTTGTAAGAATTTTCCTATATTTGCTCCACGTCGTCATTTGACGGCGATCGACAACAGGGCAAGCCGCATGCAGAGCTTCTTGTGGGCGCTGAGGATTCAGCGCTGGGACGATCATCGCTACTACCACCACAGCCGCATCAATCAGTCGCTGCACCTGGTGAGCGCGCTCAGCTTCCTCGCCTCCTACGTCATGGTGTTCAGGAGCCCCGCGGCAGCGGCGCTGATCGGCTGGCTCGGCGCCATGGTGAGCCGGCAGGTGGGGCACTTCTTCTTCGAGCCGAAGGACTACGACGCGGTCAATCACGCGACGCATCGGCACAAGGAGCGCATCAAGGTCGGCTACAACCTCCGGCGCAAGGCGGTCCTGCTCTCGCTCTGGGGACTGTCTCCGCTGCTGCTGTGGGTTGCGCCGACGCTTCTGGGGATCCTTCCCCGGCCGACGAATGCCGCTGGATTCCTGCGGAACCTCGGTGAGCTGTGGCTCGGGCTCGGTATCGGGGCGCTCCTCTTCCGCACGATACAGCTCGCCTTTCTCAAGGACGTGCGCACCGGGCTCGTGTGGCTCACGAAGATCCTCACCGATCCGTTTCACGACATCATGCTGTACTACCGGGCTCCTCTCTACCTGCTGCGCGGCGAGCTCATCGACCCCATGCGGGAGGTCACCCAGCAGGCATGAAGCATCTCGCGGAAGACGCGTCGCTTGATCGCCCTGCTCGTGAGTGCCTCGCTGGTCCACCACCAACCGTCGCGGCTCATTGCCGTGGCCGCGGCCACGATCCGGTCGACCACCGCGGCGAAGTCCGCGTCCGTGTAGTTGAGACTGAATATCAGGCGTCCCGTGCCCACCCAGCTCAGGGCGAGTCCTTCCGCGCGCAGGTAGTACTGCAGCATCCAGTTGTAGCGGGAGGGTTGGAGGTAATCGATGGTCCAGATCGATGAGAGATTCGAAACTTGAAGCGGCAGCTGGGCCGCGCGCAGGCGCTCGTTGAGAGCGTGCGCACGGCGATTCCATACCTCATCGAGATCTCGATAGAGCGCGCGCACGGGCTCGCCCTCCAGCCGTCGCAGGAACTCGTGCATGGCCCCCATCACGTACGGGTGTGTATTGAAGGTGCCTCGGGCGAAGCAGACGTCCGCCGGATGATCGTCGCGAAACCGTCTCATGAGATCCCGGCGGCCGCAAACGACGCCGACCGGCAAGCCGCCGCCGAGTGTCTTGCCGTAGGTCACGATGTCCGCGCGGACACCGAAGTACTCCTGGGCACCGCCGGGAGCCAAGCGAAACCCGACGAATACTTCATCGAGGATCAGAACGATGTTCCTCTCGGAGCATATGGCTCGAAGTCTCCGCAACCACGCGGCGTAGGCCACGCGATCGAACTGCGCGCGGCGCGTACCGGCAATCAAGCCCGAATCGCCGGGCGCACTCGCATTCGGGTGCAGCGCTTGCAGCGGATTGACGAGCACGCAAGCCACGTCCCGGCGCTTGCGCAGCGCGCGCAGCGAAGCCTCGTTCATGTCCTGCAGCGTATACGTCTCGTGTGCCGCGACGGGATTGCCCACGCCGGGCTGCACGTCTCCCCACCAGCCGTGGTATGCGCCGCAGAAGCGCACCAGATACTTGCGGCCCGTGTGGTAGCGAGCGAGCCGCACCGCCTGCATCACCGCCTCCGTGCCGGACATATGGAAGGACACCTCATCGAGCCCCGAAATCTCCCTCAGTCTGCGGACGTTGTAGACCGTGAGCGGATGATAGGCCCCGAGCACCGGCCCGAGGGCGCGCACGCTCGCGCTGCCGCGCTCGATGCACTCCTTGTAGAAGTCGTATCCAAACACATTGACGCCGTACGAGCCCGTCAGATCGTAGAAGCGATTACCGTCCAGATCCGTCACCACCACGCCGTCCGAGGACTCGAGGAATGCACCGAGCCTCAGATGCTCGCGCGCGATACGGCTGAACTGGAAGGGCACGCGGTAGCGGGCGGTGAACTGCAGATCGGAGATCGTCCCCTCGGCCTCGGCGGTCAGTCTGTTCGTCTCGCCGTGCCGCTGCGCGAAGAGTGCCGCGAGGCGCATGAAGCCGAGCCGGCGCTGCGTCCTGACCGCCTCCGGCGCGCCGTCGGCGGCGAAGAACCGGGTCTCATCGTACTCGTAGTAGGGAACGAGGGACGCCAGCAAGCGCGCGATGCGGGCGTGCCCTGCGAGCGAGCGATGCTTCGCCCGCGACAGGACGAGTCTCGCCTGCAGCTTCCACAGCAGAGCGGCGAGGATCAGACCGGCGATGAGATAAGTCGTCATGGGCACGCTCGGGCGATGAACCGTGCGGCAAAGTATTGCCGTTGCGTGACAGTTCGATGACACTGCGCTCGGTCCTCGTCAGGATCGCCCAGCAGGAGGACTTGAACTTCCTGCTCGCGAATCGCATCCCCAGGCGCTGGCTGACGCAGTTCGTCGGCTGGCTGAGCCGGGTCGAGCAGCCCCTCGTCCGGGAGACCTGTCTCGCGCTGTGGCGCCTGTTCTGCGAGCTGGATTTGAGCGATGCGAGAACCACGCGCTTCAGCAGTCTGCATGAGTGCTTCACGCGCGAGCTGCGGCCCGGTTCCCGGCGGATCGAGCCCGATCCCAAGGTACTCGTGAGCCCGTGCGACGGGATTCTCGGCGCAATGGGTCGGGTGGACGCCGCCGGCTCGGTGCTGCAGGCGAAGGGCTTCCCTTACACGCTACAGGATCTGCTGTATGACGAGGAGCTCGTCCGCAGCTACCTGCACGGATCCTACGTCACGCTGCGCCTCACCTCCGGCATGTATCACCGCTTTCATGCGCCGTACGACTGCCTCATCGACCAGGTCGTCTATGTCTCCGGCGACACCTGGAACGTGAATCCGATCGCCCTCGAGCGCATCGAGAAGCTGTTCTGCAAGAACGAGCGCGCCATCATCCACTGCAGACTGCACCCATCGGATGTCGTCGTCGCGCTCGTCCCGGTGGCCGCCATCCTGGTAGCGAGCATTCGGCTGCACTTTCTAGACGTGCGGCTGCACCTCAAGTATCGCGGGCCTAACGTCATGCACTGCGATGCATTCTTGCGCAAGGGACAGGAGATGGGATGGTTCGAGCACGGCTCGACCATCATCGCCTTCGCTCCCGAGGGCCTCTCGCTCTGCGACACGCTGCGACCGGGGTCTCGCATCCGCATGGGCGAGCCGCTCTTCCGCCTGCCGAGCTCCACGTGACCCACGAGAGCTCGAGCGGCGGCAACGATTTCCCCTCCTCCCACTCGTGAGACCTGTCATGGCAAACAATGGCCGATCGCGCACCAAAGAGATGCTGCTCTTCGCGGGTAATTTCCTGCGACACCCGATGATGCTCGGCTCGATCATCCCGAGCTCGCGCTACCTCGTCGATCAGGTTCTCGGGCCGGTGGCCTGGGAGCGTGCCCGCGTGATCGTCGAATATGGTCCCGGTGTCGGCACCTTCACCGGTGAGATCCTGCGCCGCATGCGCGAGGACGCCAGGCTGGTTGCGATCGAGACCAATACGGACTTCGTGCGGTTCCTGCGCGCGTCGCTCCCGGACCCGCGGCTGCACGTCGTTCAACAATCGGCGGCCGAAGTGCAGTCTGTGCTGCGGAGCCTCGATCTGCCTCCGGCGAGCTACATCATCTCGGGGATCCCGCTCGGCAGCATGCCCGAGCCCGTGCGGGCCGACATTGCGGATAAGACTCGCGCGGCGCTCGAGCCCGGTGGGGCATTCCTCGTCTATCAGTTCACGGCGCGCGCGCTGCCCTCGCTGCAGCGAACGTTTGGATATGTCGAGCGCAGCTTCGAGCGGCGAAATCTTCCGCCTGCGCAGCTGTTCGTCTGCGCGGCCCACTCGACATGAGGTGAGCCGGACTCTCAGGCCCGCCCCGGGCCTCGAGAATCGTCGTGGGACTCGCGGTCGCGAGGGTTTTCGGCCCTATGCGAACAGCCCCATCACGTAGTGGCTGTCCATATACTCCCGAATCGCAGTGATCTTCCCGCCCCGGACCTCGATCGCCCACGCGTAGAGATTGGCGTACGGCCGGCCATCCTTCAGATGGCCGAAGCCCCGGGTCTCCGTCATGACGAGTGGGCCGTTGGAGGCGATCGAATCGACGATGACCTTGGGGTCACCCGGTGCGAACAGTCCTCGTACCGGCGCTAGGAACTCGTCGATGATGCCTTTGTGACCCTTGTGCGTGCCGGCTCCGGGAACTTCCCGAACCTGGGCCGTCCAGGTCGCCTCCTCGTGCAGGAGCGAGCGAACCGTGTCGAGATCGCTGTTCGCCAGCGCGGCGAAGAAATCCAGCACGACGCGCTCATTGGCGCAAGTCGCCGTCACCATCGTCTCACCCTCCCCTCGATGTCTGCCGAGCAACGCCGCCGAGGGCAGGCCCAGGCCGGCTTCGCGGCCATTGTAATTCAGTCCCGCACCTGCGGCACAATATCCGCGTGACTTCCTTGCGCGGCTTCATTCTCCAGGCCAGCTATCGCGTCGTATCTTCGCCTGGCGGCCGACGCGTCCCCGTCGTGCATCTCTACGGCCGGCTGGAGCACGGCGGTGCCTTTCTCGTGCGTGACGACCGCCAGCGCCCGCACTTCTATGTCCGGGCCGCCGACATTGGGCGCGCCGAACCCCTTCACACGCTCGGGCGACGACCGGCCGACCGGCGGACGTTCGATGATGCTCCTGCCTGCCGCGTGGAGGTGGAGGTTCCCGCCGATGTCCCTCCGCTTCGCGACCGGCTACACCGCGAGGGCATCGAGACATTCGAGGCTGACGTTCGCTTCGCCGTGCGGTATCTGATCGAGCGCAACATCAAGGGCGGCTGCGAGATCGAAGGCGATGCGGCCGCCGGCTCCAGCGCCGGCCTCGGTCCGAGCGCCGGCCTTGGCCCGAGCGCCAGCTCCGACCCAGGCACGGGGGCCCGCGCCACCGCACTCACGATATTCGACAATCCCGTACTCCGTCCCGCCAACGTGACGGTCGACCCGCGCGTGTTGTCCTTCGACATCGAGACCGACGCCAAGGGTGAGCGCCTGCTTGCGATCTCCCTGTTTGCGCCTGGCGTCGATGAAGTCCTGATCGT
>JASHYG010000225.1 GCA_030043215.1 Gammaproteobacteria bacterium | reverse complement strand
AACCACGTCCTCGACGTGCACGGTCTCGTGATCGCCGATCCGCCGGCGCTCGAGTCCGCCATCAATCAGATACCGGGTGTCGTCACCGTAGGGCTTTTCGCCGCGCGGCCGGCAGACTTGCTCCTCGTCGGCACCGACCAGGGAGTCGTGGAGATCTAGGGACACGGGAGTCGCGGCGGGAGATCCCATGCGACAGTTCATGCTGACCCGGCTCGAGAAGGTGATCTCGGGCGCCGGAGCCGTCGAGAGGCTCGGGGAGGAGCTCGACCGCCGCGGGGCCGCCCGCGTGCTCCTCGCGACGGGCGCCTCGCTCGGCCGCTCGCGGCTCATCGATCGGGTACGGCAAGCACTCGGGTCACGCTGCACCGCGGTCTACGCTGAAGCTGCGCAGCACGCCCCTGCCGGGCGTGTGCGGGCGATGGCATCGATGCTCGGGGAGCTGCACTGCGATGCAATCGTCAGCTTCGGCGGCGGCAGCGTGATCGACAGCGCGAAGGTCGCCGTCGCGAGCCTTCTGAACGGGCGCGACATGACCCGCGAGGCCGGGGCGCTCGACTTCTCGAAGGCTTTCGGCGCAAGGACCGGCATGCCTGGCGGCCCCAGCTTCGTGCACATCGCCGTCCCCACGACGCTCTCGGCCGGCGCGTTCACGCCGGGCGGAGGCGTCACCGACGAGGCGACCCACCTCAAGCGGGCCGTGATCGATCCGCGCCTGCAGCCCTGCGTCGTGATCCACGATCCTGAGCTCTGCGTCGAGACGCCCGATGAGCTCTGGGTGAGCACCGGAATTCGCGTGCTGGACCACGCGATCGAGACGATCTACGCCAAGCGAGCGCATCCGCTTTCCGATGCGCTCGCCGTGCGCGCCATCCGCATGATCGTCGAGCATCTGCCGAGCTCGCTCGGATCCTCGCGAGGGCACATCGGGCATCGCCGCGAGTGTCTCGATGCTGCGTGGCTCTCGCTCTACGGCGCCTTCAATACCGGGCTCGGCCTCTCGCATGCGCTCGGACACCAGATTGGGCCGGCCTGGGGCGTACCGCACGGCGTGACCTCCTGCATCGCGCTCGTCCCGGCCATGCGGTTCATGGCGGATGTCGCGCCGCAGCGGTTCGCGGACATCGCCGAGGCGCTGCGGCTGCCCTTCGATCGGACTCGCGCGCGTGACGATGCGCTCGCGTGCGCCGACGCCATCGTGACTTTCATCGCGCGCTTCGACGTGCCGACGAAGTTGTGCATGCTCGGCGTCAAGCGCGAGAATCTCTACGACATCGCCCCTGCGGTGCTCGAGGAGCTCGAAGGGTTCGACGCGCTCGACCGCAAGGTCACGCGCGCGGAGATCCAGGCGCTGCTCCGCAGCGCGTACGAGTGACGGCGACCAGCGAGCCCGCGCGCGAAGGCGAAGCGGCGGGATGTGCCGGAGCGTGGATACACCGCGATGGAGACGTGCCAATGAGTCGACTGCACCTCAAGCGCGTATACGATCCGCCGTCGCCCGATGACGGCCTGCGCATTCTCGTCGATCGCCTGTGGCCGCGCGGCCTCACGAAGGATGCCGCCCGGGTCGACCTCTGGGTGAAGGACATCGCACCAAGTGCCGCGCTCCGCCAGTGGTTCGGCCACGATCCGGCGCGATGGCCGGAGTTCCGCAAGCGCTACCGGGCGGAGCTGGCGGCGAACCCTCAGGCCGTCGCGACGCTTCGCGGCGCAATGAAGGGAGCAAAGCCGGTGACGCTGCTCTACGGGGCGAAGGATGAGGAGCGGAACAATGCGGTAGTGCTCAAGGAGGAGCTGGAGGGAGGGTGAGCCGCAGTCAATTTTACATATTATTCTGACACGGCGAGCCACCCCCGATCCGAACTCCATTGAGATGCTGAGCAAGGCGACGCCCCGCACGGTCTGAAAAGACGGTTGCTTTACCGGTGTGCCAATATCGACACGGGCCCGCCAGTGTTGCGCGGGGTGCCGACTGGCATTCTGCGGCTGCAATTCGATGCAACCGAGAGGAATAAAAATGCTTCCGCTCCAGCGTCCTATGTGGAATCTCCGGGGATCGGTATTCCCGACGTTTGCATTCATCACGATCCTCGCCGCATCTTCGACTCTCTGCCTCGCCCAGGCCGGTGCGAAGAAAGTCATCAAATCCGAGGCCGATTTGCCGCGCTTCAATTACCCGATGACCGGTACCGCGACCGAGCTGCTCCAGTCGGACGATGCAACGTTCAATGTATTCGCGGCCAAGGTGCAGGCGGATGTGGAATCGGTTCTGAACGATTACGAGATCCAGGACCACGCGACGTTACGGGATTTGCTGGGTGTCGAGGTCGACCTGCAACTGCTGGCAGGCAACGATCGAGGCGCACTGGCAACGATTACCAGGCTACGCGGCTTTGAGGACAAACCTGCCGCAAAGCTGCTGACCGGCATTGGCACGCTGGCCATGATCGAGGCACAAAGCGCCACGGGGAAAAGTTCCGGGCCCGAGTACCAAGCGGCCTACAAGAAGGCTTACTCGGCTGCCCTCGAGCGACTGCCCTGGCCGGTCGTGGGCAACGGCATCAAGGAATTGAAGAGCAGCGCGGAAATCGGCACGCGGGCCCTCGCGCTGGGTGTCGTGCGGGCCTCCATCGAGCCTGCCGTAGCCAAGTCGCACCAGCTCGGCAACGACCTCGCGTGGGAATTGATCCAGATTCGCGTCAATCTGAAGCGCAACATCCCTCTCAGGGAGGCGACGATCGCCTTGCTCACCGAGGATGTTGCCGCGAACGACATCGAGAAGCCGGATATCTGGGCGTCGCGCGATGTGACGCTGACCAGCGCCGACAAGCTCACGCCGGTGAATGTTGCCATCTGGGACTCCGGTTCCGATCTATCCTTGTTTCCCGGGCGCGTCCACACGGATGCTCACCCGGCACCGGGAGCCGATCCACACGACATCGCTTTCGACCTCAAGGGCTTTCCGACGCACGGGTATCTGCTCGCGCTCGATGCCAAACAGACACGGCAGTATCCGCAAATGCACGATGAGCTCAAGGGCTTGTCCGACCTGGAGCTTTCAATCGACAGCCCTGAGGCGGCCGCCCTGAGGAAACAGCTCTCCGGCATGTCCCCGGCACAGGTGCCCGGCTTCATCGAGCAGCTCGAGTTCTTCGCGAACTACTCGCACGGCACGCACGTCGCGGGGATTGCCGCGCGGGGGAATCCGGCGATCCGCCTTGCCGTCGGGAGGATTACTTTCGACTGGCACAACGTTCCGCTGCCGCCGAGCGAGGAGCTTGCGCGGCGCCATGCCGCGGACTATCAGGCGTACGTGGACTGGTTCCGCGCCAACCACATCCGCGTCGTCAATATGAGCTGGGGCGGTAGTCCGCAGGGCTTGGAGTCCGCTCTAGAAAAGAACGGCATGGGCAAGGACGCGACCGACCGCAAAGCGATTGCGGCAAGGTTGTTCGCCATCGGCCGCAAAGGACTGTACAACGCCCTGAGGAGTGCGCCCGATATCCTCTTCATCTGCGCCGCAGGCAATGCGGACAGCAACAGCAGCTTCGATGAGATGATACCGTCGTCGTTCAAACTGCCTAACCTGCTCGTCGTCGGAGCAGTGGATCAGGCGGGCGGTGAGGCGAGCTTTACCAGTTATGGGCCCACGGTGCTGGTGGATGCCGACGGCTATCAGGTCGAATCGGTGGTGCCGGGCGGGGCGAAGCTGCGCATGTCGGGAACTTCCATGGCCTCGCCGAATGCGGTCAACCTGGCTGCCAAGCTGATTGCCCTCGATCCGCAGCTGACACCGCGGCAGACGATCCACCTGATAGTCGCCGGCGCGACGACCAGCACGGACGGACGCCGCCACAACATCGACCCGAAGCGATCGGTCGAGCTGCTGCGGCAGTCGAAGAACATTTCCGGGCAGTAAACCCGCGCGCGCTGGAATCGACGAGGCCCGCCTCTCGGCGGGCCCTCACGCGTTTTGGCTGGGGGACTAGGATTCGAACCTAGGTTAACGGAGTCAGAGTCCGCTGTCCTACCACTAGACGATCCCCCAAGAGACGCCGTGGCGGCGAGCGCATCCTCAGCGCTTGGAGTACTGCGGGCCGCGGCGGGCCTTGCGGCGGCCGACCTTCTTGCGCTCCACCTCGCGCGCATCGCGCGTCACGAATCCGGCCGCCCGCAGCGGCTTGCGCAGCGACTCGTCGTAGTCGATCAGCGCGCGCGTGACGCCCATGCGGATGGCGCCCGCCTGGCCGGTGGTGCCGCCGCCCGCGACGTGCACGGAGATGTCGAACTTGGTGCCGAGCTGCGTCACCTCGAGCGGCTGACGCACGATCATGCGGCCGGTCTCACGGCCGAAGAACTCGTCGAGCGGCCGCTCGTTGACGGTGATCCGGCCCGTGCCCGGCCTCAAGTAAACCCTCGCCGTGGCGGTCTTGCGCCGGCCGGTGCCATAGTTCCGCTGGTGCGCCGTGGGATCTCTCATGGGCTTGCCTCAGGCAATCTCGAGCGGCTGCGGCTGCTGCGCGGCATGCGGATGCTTGCTGCCCGCAAAGACGTGCAGCTTCTTGAACATGCGCCGCCCGAGCGGATTCTTCGGCAGCATTCCCTTCACGGCAAACTCGATCGCGCGCTCGGGGTGCTCGCTCAGCAGCTTCTCGAGCCCGATCGACTTGATGCCGCCGATGTGCCCGGTGTGGTGGTAGTAGACCTTGTCGGTGAGCTTCCGGCCGGTCACGCGGATCTTCTCCGCATTCACCACGACGATGTGATCGCCAGTGTCCACGTGGGGGCTGTAGATGGGCTTGTGCTTGCCCTTGAGCCGATGGGCGATCTGGGACGCGAAACGTCCGAGCGTCTTGCCGCTCGCGTCCACGAGATACCAGTCGCCGCGGACCGTGCCGGGCTTGGCGAAAACCGTGCTCATCCTCAAGACTCCGCCCGCTGGCGCACAGAGTAAGGCGCCGGGGTGCCGAAAAGGGCGGGAAGTGTACTCAAGCGGGCCGGGCAATGCAAAACGGGCCCCCGCTGCTCCTCGAGCGCTCCGGCGGGTGCTCCGTGCGCTCCGGCAGGCCGGTAAAGGGGCCGGAGACCCCTTGCGGCAACGGATATAATGGCGGCCCATGGGACCCGACGGGCTTCTCGAGCCTCTCATCACGGCCGCGGATCGGGCGCTGCGGGCGGTTTGCGGCCTCGTCGAGGCTTCGAGGCCCTCTCCCGCCCAGGATCTCCGCTCCGACCTGTCCGATGCCGAGCGGCGTGAGGCGGCCGCGCTGATGCGGGTCAACCACGCCGGCGAGATCGCGGCGCAGGCGCTGTATCACGGCCAGGCCCTGGCGGCGCGCGGCGAGAGCACCCGCGCGCTGCTGCTCCAGGCCGCCCGCGAGGAATCCGATCACCTCGCCTGGTGCGAGGCGCGCCTGGCCGAGCTCGGCTCGCGCCCGAGCCTGTTGAACCCGCTGTGGTACGCCGGCTCCTTCGCCATCGGAGCCATCGCCGCGGTCTTCGGCGACCGGACGAGCCTCGGCTTCGTGGCGGAGACGGAACGGCAGGTGGAAGGGCACCTGGATGAGCACTTGAGCCGGCTGCCGGCGGGCGATGAGCGCAGCCGGGCCATCGTGAGGACCATGCGCGCGGACGAGGCCCGGCATGCGTCGAGCGCTCACGCGGCCGGGGCTCCCCGGCTGCCGGGACCGGTTAGGGCCCTGATGAGACAGACTGCCAGAGTGATGACCCATACGGCATACTGGGTCTGAGCACCATGTTTTCTGCCACTTCGCTTGCAGTTCTGCGGGCTTATGTATAAAAACTTGGATCGTGCGCCCGCGCGGTCAGGGGGTTCGGTATGGAAGAAAACGTCAAGCCGCTGAGTGACATCCCGGCGATCAACCGCTTTTTGAGCTATTGCCGCATCCGGACCGTGCCGTCCAAGACGGTGGTGATCCATGCGGGCGACCTGCCGGACGTTCTGTACTACATCATCAGCGGCTCCGTGGAGGTCATGATCGAGGACGAGGAAGGCAACGAGATGGTCCTCGCATACCTCAACAAGGGCCAGTTCTTCGGCGAGATGGGCCTGTTCTACGAGCAGCCGACTCGCAGCGCCTGGGTGCGCACCCGCAACCAGTGCGAGCTCGCCGAGATGACGTATCCGCGCTTTCGCCAGATCGCCGCGGAGAGTCCGGGCCTCATCTTCGAGCTGGCGACCCAGCTCGCCACGCGCCTCGACCGCACCAACCGCAAGCTCGGCGATCTGGCGTTCGTCGATGTCACGGGGCGCGTCGCGCATGCCATCATGGATCTGTGCGGAGAGCCGGACGCGATGACGCATCCCGAGGGCATGCAGATCAAAGTGAGCCGGCAGGAGCTGTCCCGGCTGGTCGGCTGCTCGCGAGAGATGGCGGGCCGCGTGTTGAAGGTGCTCGAGGAGCAGGGGCTGCTCAGGGCGACCGGCAAGACGATCGTCGTCTTCAACGCCCGGCCCAAGATGAAGACCCGCCCGGTGATCGTGCCGGCGAAGCCTGCCGCGGCGGCCAAGACCGGCAACCTCATCGAGGACGACGACGAGGACGACGAGGACGACTGAGCCGGAGGGAGGGCGAAAGTGAGCGCCTCGACCCTTCGGCCCGCGCCGCTCACTCAAGCCCGCTCGATCTCCCGGCGCATGGCGGCAATCGTGCCTCGATAATCTCCGCCCCCGAAGATGGCCGACCCCGCGACGAAGGTGTCGGCGCCGGCGCGCGCGATCTCACCGATATTCTCGACCTTGACACCCCCATCGACTTCCAGCCGGATGGGCTTGCCCGTGCCCTCGATGCGGCGGCGCGCGGCGGCGAGCTTGTCGAGCGCGCCGCGGATGAACTGCTGTCCGCCGAATCCCGGGTTCACCGACATGATGAGCACCAGGTCGAGCCGCTCCAGCGTGTAGTCGAGGAAGTCGAGCGGCGTCGCCGGGTTGAAGACGAGGCCGGGGCGGCATCCGTGCTCCCGGATGAGCTCGATCGTGCGGTCGATGTGGTCGGTCGCCTCCGGATGGAAGCTGATGTACGTCGCCCCGGCGCTCGCGAATTCGGGAACGATCCGGTCGACCGGCCGGATCATCAGATGCACATCGATCAGCGCGTGGGGGGCGTGCCGGTGCAGCGCCTCGCAAACCACCGGGCCGACCGTGAGATTGGGCACGTAATGGTTGTCCATCACGTCGAAGTGGATGAGGTCGGCCCCGGCCTCGAGTACCGCATTGACCTCCTCGCCCAAGCGGGCGAAGTCGGCAGACAGAATCGAGGGGGCGATCCACCGCGGCGGCATGTGCCCGAGTGTAGCAATCGGCGCTGGATTTGGCCTCACGGCCTGCGGCATCCGCTCAGATGCCGCGGCGCTCGCGGATGAGCTCGTAGGCCTCGATGATCTGCTGCGTCGTCTGCTTCGCGTGCTCCAGCATCGACTCCGGCAGGCCGTGCGCATTCAGCTTGTCGGGATGGTGGCGGCTCAGCTGGCGGCGATAAGCCTTGGCTACCTCGTCATCGTCCGCGTCCGGCGCAACCTCCAGCACGCGATAGGCCTGCTCGAGCTGCTGGTCCGCGTTGCCGCGCGCGGACGCCTGGGCGAAGCTGCCGCGGCGGATGCGCAGCACGGTCTCGATCTGCGCAAGCTCGAGGACGGAGATTCCGACGCGCGAGGCGATCCGCCGCAGGAGCGCCCGCGAGGCGGCGTCGATATCGTTGGCGGCGAGGGCGACGCGCACCTGGATCTCGACGAATACCCGCAACAGGTGCGGGCGGCCCGCGCAGGCCCGGGTGAGCGTATCGAGCGCGGTGTCGAGCGCGAAGCCCGGCTGCTTGCCCGCCGTGAAGTGGCCGATCGCGGCCTGCACCTGCGCCGGGCCGAGCCGCAGCTCCGCCATCACCGCCCGCGCCGCCGCGATAGCCTGCTCCGAGACACGGCCCTCGGCCTTTGCGATGTGGCCCATGACCTGGAACGTCGTGCGGAAGAACAGCTCGCCGACCGCCGCCGAATCGAGCGCGGGACGCACCGGCCGGTCGCTCCCGCTGTCGAACTGGTGGCCCACCAGCACCCCGACCGCCGCGCCGAACGGCCCGAGCGTCAGCAAGCCGAGCAGTCCGCCGACCACTTTCCCGGTCCACTGCGCCATACGTTGCTATATTAGCCTGTCATGAACTCGGGCACCGTCTACCGCACCGAACTCGGCAGCCTCGAGAAGATCCATGAGGGAAAGGTGCGCGACATCTACGCGGTGGATGCCGGCACGATGCTGATCGTCACCACGGATCGGCTCTCCGCATTCGACGTGATCCTGCCCGATCCGATCCCGCAGAAGGGCCGCGTGCTCAACGAGATCTCGAACTACTGGTTCGAGCACACTCGCCGCATCGTCCCGAACCACCTGACGGGGCGGCCGCTCGAGAGCGCCGTCCGCGATCCGCGGGA
>JASHYG010000019.1 GCA_030043215.1 Gammaproteobacteria bacterium | reverse complement strand
GGCTTTGGTGTGCCGAGGTCATCCCTCGACGAACAGGTAGACGGCATCACACATGAACGGGTCGAGCAGGGCGGTCTTCGTGAGCTACGCCTCGCAGGATGCGGAGGCGGCGCTGCGAATCTGTACGAGTCTGCGCGCAGCGGGGATCGAGGTTTGGTTCGACCAGAACGAGCTGCGGGGCGGAGACGCGTGGGACGCGAAGATCAGGCAGCAGATCAAGGCCTGCACGCTGTTCGTTCCGATCATCTCGGCCAATTCGCACGGGCGCGCCGAAGGCTATTTCCGGCTCGAGTGGAAGCTCGCCGTGGATCGCTCCCATCTGATGGCCCAGGACAAGACGTTCATCGTCCCGGTGTACATCGATGAGGTGCACAACGCCGCCGCCCGCGTTCCGGAGAAATTTCGCGAGGTGCAATGGACGCGACTGCTGCGCGGAGAAGCGACGCCGGCTTTCGTCGCACGCATTGGGCGCCTGCTGGCCGACGCTGACTCCGAGCGCTCGACTCCCGAATCCCACGGAACGCATGAGACAACCGGCGTGGAGGGGACGCGGATCGGCGGTGGCGCGTCGCGTGCGCCAGCACGACCGACAGACGGCAAACCCTATTGGCGACGACCACGCATCGTCGTGTCATGCGCCGCTGCGCTCTTGATCATGGCTGCGGCAGCCGCAGCCTGGATCTTTCGGTACCATCTGCTCGCGACGGCCGCCGTCGTGCCGTACTCGATCCAGGACCGCCGTATGACCTTCGCCGTGGTGCCATTCGATGGGCCAAGCAATGATGCGCACGGGGTGCAGGTGGCCCAAGCGACCGCAGAGGCTGTCACGGCGACCCTGGAGAGAGATGCGCTATTTCTCCAGCTCGCTTCTCGGCGCAGCGTGGCGGACGCCGTGCGGCGGTTTGCTCGCTCGAGGGATCTGGCGCGAGCGCTGGACGTCCATTTTCTCATCGGCGGTACGGCGACCCGTGGCGACTCGGATTACCGCGTGGAGCTCACGCTGACGG
Organism: Gammaproteobacteria bacterium; assembly: GCA_030043215.1. Taxonomy (GTDB): domain Bacteria; phylum Pseudomonadota; class Gammaproteobacteria; order Steroidobacterales; family Steroidobacteraceae; genus JASHUC01. The sequence continues at coordinate 2,835 of JASHYG010000019.1, read as the reverse complement.
ATGGCAGCACCGAGCATGTCCTGCAGACGGCCGAGCTGTCGGTGACCGGCGATGCGCTGCGGCCGCGCTGGCAGGACGATATCGCAAACGCCGCGATCCGCCTGGTGTTTGCGGGCATGAAGGAAGAGGCCGCACGCGCGGCCGACAAGCCCGTCTCACAACTCGATGTGCGTGATCTGTCCTTCCGCGCAATTGCGTACTGGACGACTCACCGGGGCACCACGGCCCACAGCGGCTACACCACGGCGACGGATCTGCTGGATCGGGCGCTCGCGCTCGCGCCTGATGATCCATTGGCGCTGTACCTGACCGCGGGGGTGAATCTCTGCGACTGCGTCATGGCATGGTCGCACAACGTTGAGCAGCAGAAGGCCATCGGGACCATTGCGATGGACAGGTTCCTGCAGATCGACCCGAACAATGTGGAGATGCTCGGAGAGAAAGCCGACATTCTGCTGCTGCGCGGCCGTCCGGAGGACTCGTTGATCGTCGCGGAGGCGATCCTGCGGCAAGATCCGGAAAGTGAAGCCGGCCTCGAAACCAAAGTGCGCGCTCTGCTGCGTCTTGGGCGCGCGCGCGAGGCCCTGCCGCTGGTGGTGGCACTGCGGGCGCGTCCAGCGGGCGAGAGCGCCGAGGTCGTGGCATCCCTTGCAGCGGCCGTGCGCTTTGCCGTGGGCGACTACGCGGCGGCGGCGCAGCTTGCGGAAGATGCGACGACGCAGATGAGCCAGGAGGAGCTGCGCAGCCCGGTCGTAGGTCCTGCGCGCCTGACGCTCGCGGCCGCGGCCGCCGAGCTGGGCCAGCGTGACCGGGCGCAAGCCGCCATGGCCGACTTCTACGTAGCCGTACCGCAGGCGAGGACGGTCCGTGCCATCCGGGCGTGGATGTACCCGACGACGTCTCTGTACGGGTACGAGCCGCTGTTCGACGGACTGCGCAAGGCAGGCGTTCCAGAGTAAGGAGTGCGAGCCGCGCCCTCTCGAGCGGGCCTCGACAGCGGCGGCGGTCAAACGCAATTCCGACAGCTGCTCGAGCGCGGTTATCCCGCCCGCCAGGGTGGCGGTCGTACGACTTGGTACACGTTGCGGTAGACTCAGCCAAAGGCGCCAAGGTGCTTCGCGTTCGTCGCGCCAAAGCGAGCGGCTCTCCATGGGACTCCGGCGCGCCAGCCGATGTGCACCGCTCCCACCTACGAGGTAAGATGGGGGTTCCGCTGCCACGGGGGATCGTCCAACCACTGCGCCGGGCCAACGCATGGACCCGCTCGACGCCTTTGGCGCGTCGAGAACAATGAGAACCGGGTCTGCCGCGATCCTGTCCACCGCGACCCTCGATGAGGACGCCTGGGAGGACCTGCTTTCCTTCATCGAGGAGCGGCGGGTCATCCCGATCGTGGGACCGGAGCTGCTGCGGGTCACGACGGACCGAGGTCCTCGGTTACTGCTCGACTGGGTGGCCGAGAAGCTCGCGGTACGCCTGAACGTCTCGAGGTCCGATCTCCCCGAGCGCTACACCCTGAACGATGTGGTGTGCTTATTTCTCGCCGGACGCGGCAGACGAGAAGAGGCCTACGTGCGATTGCGGTCGATCCTGAAGGACGCCCCCTTCGAGCCTCCTCCGGCGCTCAAGCAGCTCGCCGCCATCACGGACTTCGACCTGTTCATCTCCACGACCTTCGATTCCCTCCTCGAGAGTGCCATCAACCTCGAGCGCTTCGGGGGATCCCCCTCCACCGAGGTGCTCTCCTACGCTCCGAACCGGGTGGTGGACTTGCCCACCGAGCGGGATCGGCTCACCCGCCCTGTGGTGTATCACCTGTTCGGCAAGCTCTCCGCCTCCCCGACGTACGTGATCTCGGATGAGGACCTGCTCGAGTACATCTGTGCCTTACAGAACGAGAGCCTGGTGCCGGAGCGGCTGTTTCACGAGCTCGAACACAATCACCTGCTGGTGATCGGGAGCAGTTTCTCGAACTGGCTGGCGCGCCTCTTCCTGAGGATGGCCAAGCGCCACCGGCTCTCCGATCCCCGGGACGTGGGGGAGGTGGTCGCGGACGATGAGGTGAGCGGGGACGAGCGGCTGGTGGCCTTCCTGCAACAGGTGAGCGTGCGCACGAGGATCTATACCGGGGCGGAGCGGTTCGTGGCGGAGCTGCACGAGCGGTGGCAGAAGCGGCATCCGTCTGGCGCTGGTGCGCCAGGCAAACCAGGCGGTTCCAGTCCCGGCGGCTTCTCCCCGGTGCGCTTCGTGCCGCCTGCTCGGGAGATGTCCGACCAGGCGGTGTTCGTGAGCTACGCGCGGGAGGACCTGCCAGCCGTCCAACAGATCAAGGCAGGACTGGAAGCTGCCGGCATCACGACCTGGTTCGACATCGACCGGCTCGAGGCCGGGGATGATTACGACCGGAAGATCCAACGCAACATCTCTCGCTGCTCCTACTTCATCCCGGTGATCTCCCGCACGACGCAGAGCCGGCTTGAGGGGTACTTCAGGCGCGAGTGGAGCTATGCGCTGGATCGGGCGCGGAACATGGCGGACGGGGCGCTCTTCATCCTGCCGGTTGTCCTGGATGAGACGACGGCGGCCGAGGCGCACGTACCCGAGCGGTTCAAGGCGCTGCACTTCACGCAGCTGCCCGGCGGACAGGTGACGGCGGAGTTCGCTGAGCGCCTCGCTAACTTCCTGCGGGGCCGCGACCGGTGAGCATCCGATGAGCGTCACGGACTCCACGGACCCCACGGCTCGCGACGGCCCGCGCGACGCTGTACGCGGCGCTTCGCGAGACGCGGTGCAGGAGGTCGGCGCATCGAGTGTCGATGCGGACAACCCCTGGCT
>JASHYG010000018.1 GCA_030043215.1 Gammaproteobacteria bacterium | reverse complement strand
ACGTGCGCGGTCACGAGGACGTTCTCCGCGATGCCGTTGCTCTGCGCGAGATACGCGTGGCCGGGATTGCCGGGAAAGACCACCTCGAACACGCGGGAGTGGCCCATGTGGCGCTGGATGAGCTGATAGATGTAGCGGACGCCGAAGGACCAGTGCGGCATGCGCACCGGCAGGCCGTAGACGGCGATCTCCATCATGAAGCTGTCCGGCACGGCCTCGAACTCCACCGGATGGAACGAGAGGCCGGAGCGGGCGGCGAGCTCCTCGAGCCTGCGGACGTAGCTCTGCCAGTCCCCGCCGCTGTCCCCCGCGCCGCTCATTGAGCGCTCTCGAGCGCCGCTTGCTCGGTCGTGAAGAAGTGCCGCACCGCGCCCCAGACGTCGTCGAAATCGTTGATGACGTAGCTGCCGGCGGGCTGTCCCTCGGAAGCGATCTCCCCGAAGAGGCGGCCGGTCTCGGTCGCGAGCTGCCGCGACAGGCCGGAGGCCACCTCGACGTAGCCGCTGTAGCAGGCCTTCTGCGCGATGTCGACGAGCGCGGTGCGCGCATCGGCGTGGTCGCCCACGGAGTTGTCGCCGTCGGAGGCGTAGAACAGATAGATGTTGTGCCGGCCCGGGTTGTAGCGGCTATCGATGATCCCGCGCACCTGGTTGAGCCCGGTCGAGGCGACCGTGCCGCCCGTGCCCGTCACCTGGAAGAACTCGGGCTCGGTGAACTCCCAGGCCTCGGTCGTATGGGCGACGAAGACGGTCTCGAGCGAGCGGTACTCGCGGCGCAGGCCCTGCACCACCCAGAAGAAGAAGGTCTTGGCGAGCTTGCGGTCGCGGTCGGACATGCTGCCGGAGACGTCGAGCAGAAAGAACACGACGGCATGGACGGCCGGCTGGCGGCGGCGCGCGAGCTGCCGGTACCGCAGATCGTCGTCGATGAAGGTCGGCGTGGCGCCCTGGCCGCCCTGGCGCTTGACGCGCTCCTTCAAAGAGCGGCGGCGGTCGAGCCGGGACCGCGGGCCCCGACGGTCCCATCCCTCCCTCACCCAGTCGGTGCTGTCGGAGGGGCCGACGCGCGCCTTGAGATTCGGGAGCTGCATCTCCTCCCAGAGCCAGTCTACGATGTCGTCGATCTTGATCTCGAGCAGGAGCTGGATCTCCCCCTGATCCTGGCCCCCGGGCCCTTTCTCCTGGGAGCCCTGGTCCGTGCTCGAATCCTGGAGCACATCGCCCGGCTTGGCGTTGCCCTGGCCGACACCCTGGGATTCCCCGGGGCGGCGCAGCCGAAAGTGATAGTGCTCGAGCATGCGCACGGGTACGCGCACGGTCCGTGCATTCTCACCGATGACGTCGCCCCCCGCGATGATCTGCGGCAGGTGCTCGCGCACCGAGTCGCGCACCTTCTCATCGTGCCGCAGCCAGTCCCGCGCGCCGCGCGAGAACAGGTCGTACCACTTCTCGAGGGTGAGTGCGCCCTTGTTCCCATCGCTGTCGCTCATCGCGCTCTGCCCTGCTTTGCCGTGTGCGTTTGCCCTACTCCTGTGCCAGCAGCGTCGTGACGTAGCTCAGCGCCTCCTTCGCGCTGTGCTCGTCGTAACCGTACTCCTTCACCAGGCGCTCCTGAGCCACCGAGATCTTCCGGCGCGCCTCGTCATCCGGCCGGGCCGTCGAGGTCACCAGGCGCAGCACGTCGCGGCGCTCCTCGAACAGGTATTGCTCGATCGCCTCGCGCATGCGCGCGTGGCTCGTGAGCTTGAACTTCTCCCCGGCCTTGAACGCGACCATCGCCTTGCGCACCACTTCCTGCCGGAACGAGAGCTTGCCGGAGTCGGAGACCTTGATCTTCTCCTCGACCGAGCGCAGGAAGCGCTCATCCGCAGGACGAGTCTCGCCGGTGATGGGGTCGGTCACCTCGCGGTGGTCGAGCGAGGCCTCCACCTCGTCGAGGTACTTCTCGAGCAGCTGCTGAGCCTCATCCTCGAAGGACGCGAACATGGCGCGTTGCACATCCTCCTTGACCCAGCGGTTGTAGAACTCCTTGCGCGCCGTGACGAGGTGATCGATCCAGCTCTTCTTCTGCTTCGCATCGACGCGCGCGTCGCTGTCGATCGCGTCCTTCAACGCGAGCAGCAGCTCCATGCTCGTGAGGCTGTGGGTATTGCCCCGGGTGAGGGCATTGGAGATCGCATTGATGACGAACCGGGGGCTCACCCCGGTCAAGCCTTCGTCCGGAACCTCCTGCTTCAAGCGCACGGCTTCCGTCTCCGGAACGCCCTCGACGGCCTCGCCGGCGTAGAGGCGCAGCTTCTTCGGCAGGTCGAGCCCCTCGCGCTCCGGCTTGACGAGCCGCGTGAGGATGGCGAACACCGCCGCGAGATCGAGCACGTGAGGGTCGAGGTGCACGTCGCGGAAGGCCGCCGCTCCGGACACGAGCTTCTGGTAGATGCGGGCCTCGTCGTCATACGACAGCGCATACGGGACCTTGATGATCACCATGCGGTCGAGCAGCGCCTCGTTCTCCTTCTCCTGCAGGAACCTGTGGAATTCCGCGAGGTTGGTGTGCGCGAGGATGGTCTCATCGAGATAGATGAGCGGGAAGCGCGAGACCTTGACGTTCTTCTCCTGCGTCATCGTGAGCAGCAGGTACAGGAACTCGCGCTTGACCTTGAGGATCTCGATCATCTCGAGCACGCCGCGGCTCGCGGCGTAGACGGCGCCCGACCAGGACCAGGCCCGAGAATCCCCCTCATCTCCAATCTGGGCGACCTTGGCGAGGTCGACGGACCCGACCAGGTCCGCGATGTCGGCGGTCGTCGGGTCGTGCGGGGCGTAGGTCCCGATCCCGGTCCGCGACGCCTCCGAGAGGAAGATGCGCTCCACCGGCACTCTCACGAAGTC
>JASHYG010000224.1 GCA_030043215.1 Gammaproteobacteria bacterium | reverse complement strand
AGCCGCAGCGCGAGCAGCAGCCAGTAGCGCAGCCTCCGGCGCCGTACCGCGCTCTCCTCGCGCGGCTCGAAGAACATGAGCGAGCTGAAAGGCAGCGGATGGCTGCTGTGCCGGCGGAGCAAGTGGAGGTAGAGCGGTAGTCCGACCGCGAGAGCGCCGGCGAGGAAGGCTGGAGCGATGAAGCCCATGTGTCCCCGCTCAGTCCCTGCCCTGCCGGACGGTGAGGTACTCGCGCAGCGCCGCATCGAGGGGCTGGTCCGTCACGAGCAGCTGATAGGTGAGGCCAGCCCGCCGCGCCGCGACGCGCAGCGACTCGATGTGCGCGGAAATCCTCTCCCGATAGCGGCCTTCGGCGTACTCGGCGGTCACGGGAAAGCGGGTGTCACTCTCGAGATCCACCAGCACCGCGGAGCCGCCGATCTGCGGGTGCAGCTCGCTCGGATCGAGGATGTGGAACAGCACCACCTCGTTGCCGCGATAGCGGAACGGCTCGATCGCGCGAATGACTGAATCCGGCGGCTCGTAGAAATCGGAGAGGATCACGATGATGCCGCGGCGGCGCACGAAGCCTTGCAGATGCGCGAGCGGCGCCTCGAACCGGGTGCGCGCCCGCGGCTCCGCCAGCTCGAGCCCGGCGAGCAGCCGGATGAGCTGCCCCTGCCGCGTGGACGGGCGCACGAAGCTGCGCACCTCGTCGTCGAAGACGATGAGGCCCGCCGCATCGCGCTGCTTGCGGATCGCGAGATAGAAGAGCGACGCGGCGATGTACCGGGCGTAGTCCATCTTCCTCAAAGAGTGCGACGCATAGGCCATCGAGTTGCTGGCATCGAGCAGCATCGTGAGCGGGCTGTTGGTCTCGCCGCGATAGCGCTTGAGGTAGGCACGCTCCGTGCGCGCAAAGACGTTCCAGTCCACGTGGCGCAGGTCGTCCCCCGGAGCGTAAGCGCGGTACTCCGCGAACTCCTGGCTGAAGCCGAAGTCCGCCGAGCGGTGCAAGCCGGCGACGAAGCCGTCGACCACCGTCTTCGCGACCAGGTCGAGCCCCGAGATCGCGCTCAGGACTCGAGGATCGAGAAACCGCTGCACCGTCGCGCTCATCGCGCCGAAACCCTCACCGCGCCCCCGCGCCGGCCGGCGCCGGAACGTGCGCGATGAGCTGCCGGAGGATCTCATCCGCGCCGACCCGGTCCGACTCCGCGTGGAAGTTGAGCAGGATCCGGTGCCGCAGCACCGGAAAGGCGAGCGCGGTGATGTCCTCGTAGCTCACGTGGTAGCGCCGGTGCGCGAGCGCCCGCGCCTTGGCGGCGAGGACGACGAACTGCGCCGCCCGGACGCTCGCCCCGTAGCTCACGTACTTCTTGACGACCTCAGGCGCGCCATCGTCCCCCTGGCGCGTCGCCCGCACGAGCTGCACCGCGTAGCGCGCCACCGACTCGCCGACGGGCACCCGGCGAACGAGGTCCTGGAAGTCGAGCAGCTCGGCCGCCTGGGTCACCGTCTCGACCTGCGCGACGCGCGTCGTCGTGGTGCGGTCGACGACCTGCACCTCCTCCTCCGCGCTCAGGTAGTCGAGCACGGTGTTGAACAGGAAGCGGTCGAGTTGCGCCTCCGGCAGCGGATAGGTGCCCTCGAGCTCGATCGGGTTTTGCGTCGCGAGCACGCAGAACGGCCGCGGCAGCTCGTAATGGTTGCCGCGGACGGTGCACGAGAGCTCCTGCATCGCCTCCAGCAGGGCGGACTGGGTTTTCGGAGGCGTCCGATTGATCTCATCGGCCAGCAGGATGTTGCCGAAGATCGGGCCCGGCACGAAGGTCCAGCGCCGGCGCCCGCTCGCGGAGTCCTCCTCGATGATGTCGGTCCCCGTGATGTCGGCGGGCATCAGGTCGGGCGTGAACTGGATGCGGCGGAACTCCAGCCCGAGCGTCTTCGCGATCGTCCGGACCATCAGGGTCTTCGCCGTGCCGGGCAGACCCGTGATGAGGCAGTGGCCGCCGACGGTGAGCGCGGTCAGGATCTGCTCGATGACCTCGTCCTGTCCGACGATCACCTGCCGCACCTGCGCGAGAATGGCGTCGCGCACCGCGTGAAAGCGCGCGACGCGCCGCTCCAGGTCCGCGGTGAGGTCGATATCGGCCGCTGTGCTCATGGACGCCCTCTACTGGTGCTCGTGGGTACTGGCTGCGACTCGTTCATGGATGCTCTCTTTTCAGGCTCATGGATGCTCCCGTCACTGGCCCGTGAGCTCGAGGAGCAGCTTCTGGGCGGGACGATAGTTGGGCGCCGCCTCGAGCGAGGCCAGCACGGCGTCCTGAGCCTCGTCGTGCTCGCCCGCCGCGAAGTATGCCTGCGCCAGGTCGAATTCCGCCGAGGCCTTGTCGAGCGGATGGAGCGCGAGCACCGCCCGGTACTCGCGAACGGCCCCGGCGTAGTTCTTGAGCCCGAGCCACAGCCGCCCGAGATGCCGGTGCAGATCCTCGTCGTAGGCGGGGTCGATGTAATTGATGCGGTCGAGCGTCGCGGCCGCATCCTCACGATGGCCGAGGTCCTCCTCGATCTGCGCGAGCTCCTTCAGCGTGTCGGGCCGGCGTCCGCCTCGCTTCTCGTAGCGCGTGAGCGCCTCGGCGGCGGCCGGCTTGTCCTGCCTTGCAAGGTCCGCCGCCGCGAGCAGCTCGTAGGCGTTCCCATCGTAGACGTAATCGGGATACATCCCGATGACGGCACCGCCCTCGCGGATCACCTCGTCGTACTGCTTGCCCTGGGAGAGCTCCGTGAGATGGGTAAGGTCCTTCCGCCACTCGTCGAAGCTCGCGACCGTCGCTCCGACGCTCGCGTAGAGCCACGCCTGGAACTGCTCGTCGAGCTGCTCCGGGGTGAGGCCGAGGCTCTCCTCGATCGCCTGGCGGGTCGTCTTGCGCAGCGCATACGCGTGCACCATGTCGTTGAGCTTGTCGCTCCCCCAGCGGCTCTGGATGTAGTCGCAGATGCGGCCAGCCTCGAAATAGGACACCTGCACCTGCGCCGGATACGTCGGCCGCACGAAGCCGCGATCGAGATCGGCGACCGGCAGGAGCTTGCGGTCGCGCAGCGCGGCGACGATGTCCGGCGTCATCGGATCGCCCCACTCCGGCGAGGCCTGCGTCTCCTCGTGCACGGCGAGGCCCTCCGTGAACCAGCGCGGCACGCGGTGGTCGGTGGCCGTGAGGATGAAGACGTGGCTCATCTCGTGGCGAAGAGTGCTCGCCCAGTGGAAGTCGCCGGGCTTGCGGGCCGAGGGGCTGTCCATCGCGAGCACCAGGCCGAACGTCACGCCGAGCGCGCCGAGGCCCGGCATGCCGACCGTGCGCACCGCGAAATCCTCGTGGTCCGGATAGACCTGCACCTCGACGGGCCCGGGGAGCTTCATCTTGTACTTCCGCTCGTAGTCCGCGATGTCCCGCTCGAGCTGCTCGTGAAAATAGGGATACAGCAGGTCCGCCTCGCTCTTCTGCAGCTCGAGGACGCTGGTCGCGTCCCGGAAGACGACGAAGTTCTTCTGGCTGTCGAGCAATCTCAGGCTGTTGACCGTCTCGTCGTTGCGATAGCCGGCGTCGTAGCACCGCACGAGCTGGTCGCGGGCCTCGGCGTCCTCGCCGAGGCGCATCAGGTTGACGCCGAGCTCGGAGCGCGCCGACCACAGCTCGGGGTTCACCGCGACCGCCTTTCGATAGTAGGCGATCCCCTCCTCGTAGCGCAGGTTGAGGATCAGGTGGTGCGCCACGGTCGCGTACGCCTCGCCGTAGGTCGGATTGATCGCATGCACCCGGTCGAGCCAGCGATCCGGCGAGCGGTCGGCGAGTAGCTCGATGCTCGCGTGCACGGCCATGGCGTCGAGCGCATCCGGGGAGAGCGCGAGAGCCGCGTCCGCCTCGCGGGCCGCCTGCTGAGCGTCGGAATCCTCGAGCGCGAGATTCGCGAGCAGCTCGTGCGCCTCCACGAGCTTCGGGTCGATCGCAAGCGCCTTCTTCACCCACTCGATGGCGTGATCGTCGTACCCGTCCTCGCTCACGAGCGCGAGGCCGACACAGGCACGGGCGCTCTTCGGATCCCGCATGAGGGCTTCCTTGAACAGCGCCTCCGCATCGGGGTCGTTGAAGCGCTCGCGCAGCAGCATCCCCCAGCGCACCCGGTAAAGGGCGTTGCCGTCCGCGCGCATCACGGCGTCGCGGAACTCGCGGTTCGCGTCCTCGTACTGCCCGAGCCCCCAGTAGCCCTCCGCCCGCAGGTAGGCGGCCTCGGCCGGCGGCGCGCGCTCGGCTTGCCGCACGAGCGCTGCAAAGCACGCTCGAGCGTCGGCGGACCGTCCGTGCTTGCGAAGGAGCGCGCAGTGGTCGGGCGTCTCGGCCGCGGCGGTGGGCGCGGACACAGCGACAGACACGGACGCCCACGCGCACATGCACACGCACGCCCACACCCATACCCATACCCACGCCCACTCCCACACGCACGCGCACACGCGCACGGCCACGCGCGCGACGATCATCCCGGTCCACGGCGCCCGAGCGGCGACACTCACTTGTCGAGCTCCTCCTGCACCTTCGCGAGCTGTACCAGCGCCTCGGTGAGCTGCCGCTTGTAGTCCTCGGCCGACATCGCCGCGCGCTGGTATCTCAGCGTGTCGATCCGCTGCTCGAGCTGCTCCTTCCGCGCGAGCAGCCCCCGCTTGGCCGGATTCGCGGCCGCCGCGCGCGCGGAGCCCATGCGGACGAGCGTGAGGCTCGAGAGGAAGCGACCGGCGCCGGTCTCGGTGGATGCCGCGCGCACCGGGGCGCCGTGCGCGGTGTCCTCGAACACCGCGTGCTCCGTCGCAAGCCGTTTCTGCGACTCGTAGAAAGCCGCCGTCTTGGCGGTCGCGTAATCAAACGCCTCGAGCGCGGAGATCGCGTCGTTCTTGTCGACGTCAGCGGTGGGGTCCTGCAGCGCATCGACCCAGTAGCGCGCGAACACCGTCGCATTCTTCTCCGTTCCGCTCTTCGTCGCGGCGATGACGGCCCGGCCGCGGCGCGCGAGCACGGCGACGGACGCGCCGCTCGCTTCCGTCGTGTTGATGACCAGCTGCCGCTGGGCGGCGATGCGATTGCAGAGCGCCGCGAGCTCCCGGGCGGAGATGTCGGGTCCGACGAGGTTGAGCTTGTACTCGAAGCCGTCGTACGAGCCGTGGCCGATCAGAGTCAGCACGAAGTCGTCCTGCGCCTTGGCAACGCCCGCGATGAGCTGCATGGTGCGAACGAGGCTCGCCCGCGACGCGCCGGGGCCGGAAAGGGTATAGACGTGATTCTCGGGCCCCTGCAGCACGCGGTCGAGCTCCGCGGCGAGGCTCCTGAAGCGCTGCTCGTAATCCGGCTCTCCGCCGAGGCCCGCGACCGTCAGGAAATACGTGTCCGCGCGCGCCGGTTGCGCGCCGAGCCACAGCAAGGTGAGCAAGGCAAGCCCGGTGAGAGCGGCAAGCCTCACACGATCCCCTTTCCCGCCGAGCGTCACGAGCCTCACACCATCCCCCACTTCCGGCGCAGCAGCCACTCGCCGCAGCGCAGGGCCAAGATGAGCAGGAAGCCGGCGGGCATGTTCCAGAGCTCCGCGAGCTCGCGGGAGCTCAACCCCGAGTCCGAGTAAGGGAGGCTGCGCGCGAGCGCCGCCATCTCACTCGGCTGCCAGTACCGGCCGCCCGTGCTGCTCGAGAGCTGCTCGAGCAACTCCCGGTCCTGCTCGGTGTGGAAGCTCTCCGCCACGCCGTCGAGGCGCTCGAACGGAACCACGTCGCGTCCGATCTCCTCGGTCCCCCGCCGCGCCGTGACCTCCGCGACGTAGAGGCCGGGCGCCGGCGCCGACCAGTCGGCCTCGAACTGGCCGGGTGCGTTCGGCACCGGCGCGAGCTCCACCGTCTGCGGCTCGCCCGCCGGTCCGATCACCCGAGCGGCAACGCTCGCGTCCGGTGCGCTCGAATAGCGCTCGTCGCGCACCTCCGCCGAGATGCGGACGTGCCGCTGATCGAGAAGCATGGGGCTCGGAACGCTCGCCGCGACCCGGCCGCGGGTATCGGTCACGAGCCACCGCAGCAGCTGCTGCCAGAATACATCGTGCGTCGGGTCGCCGAGCGGCAGGCTCATCTGCCAGCGCCAGGTCCCCCCCGTCGCGAGCACCGCGGTGCGGCCCCGCCCGTAGCTCTGAGTGACGAGCAGCGGCATCGTGCGCCCGCCATAGTGCATGTCGGCGAGCACCACGGCCCCGGGCTTCGGGACACCGGGGTCCTGATAATCCATGAGATAGGGCAGCGTCTTCCAGCGCGCGGCATTCGCGGCCGGATCGTCGACCAGGCGGCAGATGACGCTCTGCTCGCCGGCTGGCGTCAGGCTCACCGTCGCGGGGTCCCGGTGAAAAGTGTCGTGCGAGGCGGGAAGCACCACGGGCAGCGCATCGGCGGCGAGCGATCCGCCCCACACGCCGTCGGAGAGCGAGCTGCTGCCCCCGAGAAACAGGACACCGCCCCCGCGTCGGCCCGCGAACTCTCGAATGAGCTCCTGCTGTGCCGGTGTGAAGTAGCCCGCATCGACGGACCCGATGATGAGCCCCTGGAAGGCGAACAGGTCCTCCGCGCGCGTGGGGAACCCCTCTACGAGCTCCGTTGGACTGTCGACACCTTGCCGGTACAGCTTGTTCTCCGTCGTGCGCAGGATCGAGGCGAGATGCACCATCGGATCGTCGTCTGCGGCGCGCCGGATGAACTTGTATTCCCAGCGCGGCTCGCCCTCGAAGTACAGGATGCGCCGCGGCTCGGACTCCACGTCGATGAGGCGCGTGAGGGAGTTGTTGGCGCGGTTCGTCTCGTTCGGAAGGGGCTCCACCGAGAACTCGAGCGGCTTCGCTCCCGCGCCGCCCACGTCGAACACGATGGACTCCGCCTGAATCGCGCCGCCCGAGCGCAGAGTGATGTCCCGCGCCGCGAGGACCTTGCCGCCGTCGCGGACGATGAGCCGTGTCTTGCGGCCGTCGAACCCATGCTCCCGCAGCTTCACCACCGCATTCATGCGCGACTGCGCGAGGGCCCGCGCGGCGAGCGTCACATCCTCCACCTCCACGTCGGGAGGGCCCACGAGCGCCCCGAATCCCACGGTGTGGACCGGAATGTGCCGCCTCCGCAGGGCCTCGATGGCGTCGGGACCCACGCCGCCGCCGGTGTCACCCCCGTCGCTGAGCAGCACGACGGCTCCGATCGGCAGGTCCGAGGTCTCGACCGCGAGCTGCTGGAGGCTCTCGCCGATGTGCGTGGCCGGCGCCTCGGCGGGGCCGAGCTGCGCGAGGCTCGATCGAGTGACGCCGGTGTCGAAGCGGTAGAGCCGCGTCTCGAACCGGCTCCCGAGCGCGGGCAGCAGCCTCGATCGCAGGGTCTCGATCGCCTGATCCTCGCGCCGCGCGCCGTTCTCCGCGAGGCTCATGCTGCGCGAGTCGTCAACGAGAATGGCGATGACGTTCTGCCGTGGCTTGAGGACCGAGACCGAGATGGCGGGCTGCCAGAGCAGGACCAGCACGAGCGCGGCGAGCGCCGATTGCAGCAGCCAGAGAACGCCGAGCCGCCAGCTCACCCAGGAACCGGACGCCCGGTGCAGGCGCCAGGCGTTGAGCAGCGCGAGAGCCGCCGCGGCGAGGACGATCAGCAGGGCGAGCCTCGATGCCGGCCACGCGCCGAGGAGAACCAGGTGTCCCCGCTCGAAAGCCGCGGGCGGATACTTGAACAGGAATTCGAACATGTTCCGCGCGGCTCTTCGACCGGGATGCGGCTCGAGCCGGC
>JASHYG010000223.1 GCA_030043215.1 Gammaproteobacteria bacterium | reverse complement strand
GGCCTCGAGCTGCCGAGCCGCCTCGACCCGCTCGACTGGCATGTCCACGAGATGCTCTTTGGCTTTGTGCTGGCCGCGGCGGCGGGGTTCCTGCTCACGGCTATTCCGGAGTGGACCGGTCGCCCGCCCGTGCGCGGCGCTCTCCTTGGGCTGCTGTTTGGACTATGGCTCCTGGGCCGCGTCGATACGATGATCTGCGCATTCTTGCCGGCGTGGCTGGCCATCGCGGCGGACATCGCTTTCCCGGCCGCGCTCGCCGCGGTGGTCACGCGCGAGATCATCGCCAGCGGCAACCGGCGCAACCGCCCCATGTTCGTCCCGGTCGTCGTTCTTGCGCTGGCCCAGCTGCTGATGGATCTCGGCATGGAAGCCGGCCTCGGCAGCCTCACCGGCTACGGCTGGCGGCTCGGGCTCGCCGCCATCCTGATCCTGATTTCGGTGATCGGCGGCCGGATTGTCCCCGCGTTCACGCGCAATTGGCTGGCGAGTCGTGGCCAGGAGCGCCTGCCCCCCGCCGCCGGTATCGTCGATCGCGCGGCGCTGGGAGTGCTGCATGCCGCGCTCCTCGCCTGGGTCCTCTTTCCGCAGAGGCGTCTGACAGCCTTGGCGCTTGTCTGCGGTGGTGCGGTCAACCTCTGGAGGCTGTCACGCTGGCGCACTGCGGCCACTCGGACGGAACCGCTGCTGCTCGCCCTGCACGTGGGCTACACCTGGTTGGTTGTCGGAGTAGTGGCACTGGGACTTGCGACGTGGGATCCCGCATTTCCCCTGAGCGCCGCGATCCACGCGCTGACTGTGGGCGCCCTCGGCACGATGATCCTGGCGGTGATGACGCGCGCGACGCGTGGCCACACCGGGTACGAGCTGTCAGCCGACCGGGCGACCACGCTGATCTATGTGCTGATCGTCCTGGCGACCGCCGCACGCGTTACCGCGGCTTTTGGCGCGCAGACCCGCGTGGACTGGCTGCTCGCCGCCGCCGCGCTGTGGATCGGCGCGTTCGGCGTCTTCGCGCTGCGCTACACGCCGCTCCTACTCGGGCCGTGCCGCGCGACCGCACATCATGCGGTGCCGTTTCCGAACCCGGGGAAATGAACGTCCGTCAGCCGCGAGGAAAGCTCCCACAGGCGCTGCGCATCGGCATCGCTCTGCGCGGCAGCTGACGGTTCGGTCGGCATGCAATCGACGAAGTACAGTCCGGATCTTCCAGCGATCTCCTCGGCTTCCGCCAGATAGACGATCGTGCGCGCGCCTTCCTCGGGCGTGCGCCCGTGGGTGGCCTTGCGCCACTGCATCAAGGTACGCCAGAGGAAGCCGCTGTTGTCGGCAAAGCGCGTGGCGACGAATCCGGGATGTAGCGCGTTGACGCTGATATCGTGGCCGATCAGCAACTGCGACAGGCGTCGCACGAACAGCAGGTTGCAGAGCTTGGACAGCGCATAGCCGCGAATCCCATCGCGCTGCAGGTGCTCGAGATCGAAGCTCGCAAAGCGATGCGCGCGCGAGGAGGTGCAAATGATCCGCGCTCCGGACGTAGAGCGCAGTCGGTCGAGTAACCGCAGCGTGAGCACGTAATAGGCGAGGTGGTTGGTCGCGAAACTGGCTGCCAGACCATCGGGCGTGCGAACCGGGCGCATGAAGACCGCTCCGGCGTTGTTGATCAGGACATCGATGTGGGGTTCTCGCGCAGCGATCTCATCGCCCACGCGGCGCATGGTCTCGATCTGTGACAGGTCGGCCAGGTGCCACGAATGTGCAGAGTGCGGGTTCACGGAGCGCAGCCGCGTGAGCAACGCCTCGGCGCGCGCGGCATCACGCGCCACGAACACGATGCGTGCGCCGTGCTCGGCCAGCCGCAAGGCGGCGACTTCGCCGATGCCCGAGGTGGCGCCGGTGATCACGATGGTGCGGGGACGCGTATTCATGCCTGTCCGAATCATTCGGGCGTGACGGAATTATGCCTCCAAGCACCTGGCGCTTCGCCACCCGGGCGCATCATCCTGTGGGGACATTCGCTCGGCTCGGCACCCGCCGTGGAGCTTGGCGCCGGGGAGGGCGAATCCGTCAGGTTCACATTCCTGTCATCATCGTCCACAGCAGGCAGGACTCGCTGATTCCCTTCCTCCCGCCGCTCTCCGCATTACTGCACGTACGCCTCGGCGTACCGACCGGCGGGGGCTCGCCGGGAGCTGCGGCAACTGACAGTCAGTCAGCGCCCGCCGCGCCGCGAGTTGCACTACCATAGGCCGGAATGTCGGCCGGAGGGGCGAGGCAGGCAAGCATGGTGAACGGCAAGCTTGGCTACTACGCGGACTTCATCATCTACGCGGTGCTACTGGTCGCGCTGGTCGCTCTGACGCTCGAGGGGAGTCGGTCGGATCAGCTGATCTGGCTGGGCGCGGCGATCGCCGGCGCCGCCAGCTGGACGCTCGTCGAGTACGTCATGCATCGCTTCGTGTTTCATCGAATGCCCATCGTCACGGATCTCCACCACGCCCATCATGCGTCACCGCGCGCTTACCTCGGTACCCCGACCTGGCTGAGCCTGCTGATTCTGGGGGTACTGTTCTTCCTGCCCCTCTGGCGCCTGTTCACGCTGAATATCGCGTTCGGAGCCATCAGCGGGCTCATCATGGGCTGGCTCTGGTATGGGATCGTGCACCACGTCATTCATTACCGCCGTCCGCGCCGGCTCGCGATCGCCCTGAAGGCAGCGTCGCATCGGCACCTGCGGCATCATGCCGCCGCATACGGCAATTTCGGTGTGACGACGCCAGTCTGGGACTACGTGTTCGGTACCCACATCTCATCGGGAGCGCGAGTGAAGGCTATCGCCTCGCGTAAGCTGGAGCTGCCCGAGTAGCGGTGACGCGCCGCTCAGATCGGGATCTGCCGGCCCATCTCGACGACGCTGTCGCTCGGCAAGCGGAAGAAGTCGCTCACGTGCACGGCATTTCGGACCATCGCGGAATAGAGCGCTTCCTCCCACGCGGCCAGACCCCCACCGTCCTCGCGGTGCACGATCGTTTCGTGGCCGACGTAGTAGGTGACGTCATCGAGCTGCAGGGCGCACCCGAGCTCCGGGGTACGCTCGAGCAGCGCGGGGATGTCGGGACGCTCCATGAAGCCGTACCGTGCGACTGCGCGCCAGCAGCTGGGGGCGATCTCCTTGACCGTCAGGCGCCCGGTATCCTGCACCCAGGGAATGGATTCCGTGACGATCGCGAGCACGAAGACCTTCTCGTGCAAGGCGCGATTCTTCTTGACGTGCCACTTCATGACCGGCGGGGTACCGTTCAGGGTTCGCGTGAGGAACACCGCCGTTCCCGGGACGCGGGGAACCTGCCGCGCCGCGATCGCAGCGAGGAAATCGGGAATCGGGACCAGCGTCTCGCTGATCGCGGCCGAGACGGCGGCAGTTCCCCGGTGCCAGATCAGCATCACGCCGTAGACGCAGCTCGCAAGCAGCAGCGGCACATAGCCGCCCTGGAGAACCTTCGTGAGGTTGGCCGCCAGGAACGCGGCGTCGATGCACAGGAACCCGCCGGCGACCGCGCCGCTCGCGAGCAGGCTCCAGCCGCGCACCTCGCGCAAGGCGATGAAGATCAGTGCCGAGGTCATCAGCATGGTGAACGACACCGCGATGCCGTAGGCGGCCGCGAGGTGATCGGATGTGCGGAAGGACAGCGCGAGGCCCACGGTGACGAGCATGAGGATCCAGTTGACCGCTCCCACATAGATCTGCCCATAGCCCTGCGCGGACGTCTGCTTGATCATTAGCCGCGGCAGCCAGCCGAGCTGGATCGCCTGCCGTGTCATCGAGAATGCGCCCGTGACGATGGACTGGCTCGCGATGATCGTCGCGGCGGTCGCAAGCCCGATCAGCGGGATGAGCAGGGGTTGCGGGCACAGGCGGAAGAAGATGTTGTCGCTCGTCGGGGCGCCGCCGAGCACGAGGGCTGCTTGCCCGGCGTAGTTGAGTAGCAGGCTCGGAAAGACGACCGCGGACCAGGCGAGCCGGATGGGGCGCGGACCGAAATGGCCCATGTCGGCGTACAGCGCCTCCGCTCCCGTCACGCAGAGGAATACTCCGCCAAGCACCAGGAAGCCCGCATAGCCGTGCGTGAACAGATATCGCAGTCCGAGAACCGGATTGATCGCCGCAAGGACGGCCGGGTGTTGCAGCACGCCCCATGCTCCAAGCACGCCGATGCTCAGGAACCACAATCCCATGATCGGACCGAAAGCGCTTGCGATGCGCGCCGTTCCCATCGGTTGAATGGCGAACAGCGCGATGAGCACCACGACGGCAGCCGGGAGGACGTAGGGATGCAAGGAGGGCAGGGCGATGTTGAGCCCTTCGAGGGCCGAGAGCACGGAGATGGCGGGCGTGATCGCCCCATCACCGTAGATCAGCGCGGCGCCGAACAGCCCCACGGCGATGATGGCGGGTCGCCGGTGCTTCCTCAGGGCGAGCAGCGACATGAGAGCGACGATGCCTCCCTCTCCATCGTTGTCGATGCTCATCGCGACGGCCACGTACTTCACGCTCGTGACGATGACGAGCGTCCACAGAACCAGCGACAGGACCCCGAGAACGGCCTGCGGGGAGGGATGGCTGCCAGTGAGATCGAGGACGGTCTTCAGAGTGTAGAGCGGGCTCGTGCCGATGTCGCCGAAGACGATGCCGAGCGCGGCGACTCCGGAGAGTGCCACTCTGCCGCTCGTCGGAGCCTGCGGCTTCATTGCGATTCTCATGGTCGACGTCGAGCCTCTTTCAGGAGGCGCTATTATCGAGGGACGGCGCGAGGTAGGCTACGCCGTTTCGCATGGGTCGGGCTTCAAATTGCCGAACCGGCGCCCCTGCCGCGGACGCAGCCCGCGTGACGAGCATGCTCATCGTCTGTACCGGAGAATGCATGTTGGAGCTGTCCGGCGGCATCGGCCGCCAGGCGCGGCTCGCGTTCGGAGGCGATACCCTCAACACGGCGGTGTATTTGGCCCGCCTGGGCTTTCAGACGGCCTACCTCACGGCGCTCGGCGACGACCCCTATTCGGACGAGCTCCTCGAGTGCTGGCGCTCCGAAGGGGTGCGCACCGATCTGGTGGCGCGCTGCGCCGGCCGGCTGCCGGGTCTTTATGCCATCCGCACCGACGAGCGTGGGGAGCGGCAATTCTTCTACTGGCGAAGCGCGAGCGCTGCGCGTGCGCTCCTCGCCTTGCCGGCGAGCGCCAAGCTGCTCGAGGCGGCCTCGAGCGCCGATTTGCTCTACCTCTCGGGAATCACGCTGTCGCTCCACGAGCCGCGGGAGCGGAGGAGACTTCACGCCCTGGCGGAGCGCGTGCGCGCGCGCGGGGGCGGAGTGGCCTTCGATCCCAACTATCGTCCGGCATGCTGGCCTTCGCTCTCCGATGCGCGGGATGCCGTGCAAGCCATCGCGCCGCTCGTGTCGCTTGCCCTGCCGACATTGCAGGACGAAGCCGCGCTCTGGGGCGATGCCAGTCCCCAGGCGGCGGCCGCTCGCTGGCGGGGCTGGGGAGCGCGCGAGGTCGTGGTGAAGCTCGGCGCGGAAGGCGCCTATCTCGCGGGCGAGACGGGTTGCGTGCTGGTGCCGGCCGCCGCAGGCGTGGACGTGCTGGATTCGACGGGCGCGGGCGATGCGTTCAACGCGGGCTATCTCGCGATGAGGTTGCACGGCTCATCCGCGGCGGAGGCGGCGCGCTTTGCGCACGAGCTCGCGGCCGTGGTCGTGCGGCATCCCGGCGCTATCGTCCCGCGCGAGGCGACCGCGCCCATCTGCGACGCCCTCGCCGCCGCGCGCCGGCCCGCGTGACGGTCACACGCGAGTGTGCAGCTCGTCGGAATCGACCGCGGCCATGGGGTCGCTCAGCGCCGCATACGCCGCTTGCACTGCGGCCGCGAAAGGCTTCTGCGCGGCGAGCGCGGGGGGGAAGACGCTATCGAGCTCCAGGAATCGCGGCACATCGCGATTTTCTTCGCCGCTGCAAGCGCTTCCGATCCGCTGCAGCCGGTCTGCGCTCGGGTCCACGATCGGCACGCGCCTCTGCGCCTGCCGTGCGACGAAGCGCATCCAGGCCGCGAGCGGCATCGCGAGCCGCCCGACCGGCCGGCCAGCCTGCAGGGCCTCCTGCACCGTGGCGATGAGACGAACGGGGAGCTTCTTCGAGCCGTCCCAGGCGATCTGCGCGAGCAGATGCCGCATCTCGCGATTGCGAAACCGGCGCAGAATCGCGTCGATGTACCCCGCGGCGTCCGTCGCGGGGCTCCCGCTCGAGGACCGTGCGACGCTCGGCGCGATGTCCTCACGCATGAGCCGCTCGACGAAGCGAGCGAGCGGCGCATCCGCCATCGCCTCCTGCACCGTCTCGCGGCCGCGGAGCAGGCCGAGGTAGGCGAGAGTCGAGTGCGCGCCGTTGACCAGCCGCAGCTTGGCGCGGTCGTAGCTCTCCACGTCTGCCGCGATGGTGATGCCAGCCGATTCCCAATCCGCGTCCGGTAGCTGCGGCGAGCGCTCGATGACCCATTGAGTGAACGCTTCCCGTTGCACGGGCCACGCGTCCGCGAGGCCGATCTCCTCCTCGATCCGCCGGCGCAGCGGCTCGTCGCTCGCAGGTGTGATGCTGTCGACCATCGTGCGCGGGAACGCCACCTCGCGCCGAATCCACGCCGCGAGTCCGGGATCGATCTCACTTGCGAAGTCCGTCATCGCATCCTGCAGCGTGCGGCCGTTGTCGGGAAGGTTGTCGCAGGAGAGGACCACGAATGGAGCGATACCCTGGGCGCGCCGGCGGCGCAGCCCCTCGGCGAGCCAGCCGATCGCGCTCTGCGGGCTGCGAGGAGAGCCGAGATCGTGTGCGATCTCGGGATGGCTGCGATCGAGCCGCGCGCCGGGATCGAGACAGTAGCCCTTCTCGGTCACGGTCAAGGTGACCAGCCGCGTGTCGGGCGACTCGAGCCTCGAGAAGACCGTGCTGGCGTGCTCGGATGCAACGAGCACCTCCCGGAGCGCTCCGATCACGCTCGTCCGGGACTCCTCGCCCAGCTCGGCGAGCGCGTACAGCCAGTCCTGCGGCGCAAGCGCATCGCGCACGGCTGCGCTTCGCAGCGAGACGGCGCAGATTCCCCAGCGTCGATCCGATCGCAGCAAGCGGTCGAAATAGAACGCCTGATGAGCGCGGTGAAACGCCCCGGGGCCGAAGTGAACGACGCCGACCTCGACCGCTTCCCGCGGGTAGTGAGGCAATGCGACACCGGCGCGGGCCGCACGCAGGGTTCGATCGCTGAGACGCGGGGCGCTCATGTTGAGCGCAGCCTATTGATGGCGCTATCCTCGCGCAAGCGATCGCCGCATCGTCCGGGCGCGAAATCATGCCCGGGCCGCGGCACCTCGAGACCCCGCCTCGACCAGACGAGCCCGAGCACTCGATGAACTCTCACTGCGTGGTTCGCGCGCGAGTCGGCTCGGCAATCCTGTGGCTCGCGCTGCTCGTCGCGCTCGCCGCGCCCGTCGCTCCCTCGCGGGCGGAGGATGGCCATCAGCTCTGGTTGCGATACCCGCGGCTGGAGGAGCCGTGGCGGAGCGAGTATCGAGCGGTCGCCGCACAGCTCGTCGCCTGCCCCACGGGCCAGACCACCGCCGCGGGATCGGAGCAAAGCGCGACGCCTTCGAGCCCTCTCGTCGTGGCGCGCTCGGAGCTGGCGCGCGGCCTCACGGGCCTGCTCGGAGCTTCCCCGCCGCTTGCCTCAGGAGTCACCGAAGGCGGAGCGCTGCTCTTCGGTACGCCGCGCTCGTGCGCACTCATCGCCCAGGAGCGGCTCCCGCTCCGCGCGGTTGGGCGCGAGGGGTACGTGATCCGCAGCGTCGTCGTGCGTGGCCGCGCGGCCACGGTCATCGCCGGCAACACGGATGTCGGCGTGCTTCACGGCGTATTCCATTTCCTGCGCCTGCTGCAAACCCATCGGCCCGTGGATCACCTCGACATCTCCTCGAGTCCGCGGATCGAGCTGCGCGTTCTCGATCACTGGGACAATCTCGACGGCAGCGTCGAGCGCGGCTATGCGGGCGCATCGCTCTGGGACTGGAAGAAGCTGCCGGACCATCTCGATCCGCGGTATGCCGAATATGCCCGCGCGTGTGCCTCGATCGGCATCAACGGCACGGTGCTCAACAACGTCAACGCGAGCGCCCGGATCCTCACCCGGCCGTACCTCGTGAAGGTCGCTGCGCTCGCCGGCGTATTCCGGCGCTACGGACTCAAGGTTTATCTATCGGCGCGGTTCAGCGCTCCGATCGAGATCGGCGGGCTAAAGAGCGCGGACCCGCTCGATCCGGCCGTGCGAGCCTGGTGGCGCTCGAAGGTCGATGAGATCTACCGCCTCATCCCCGATTTCGGCGGCTTCCTGGTCAAGGCGAACTCGGAGGGCCAGCCCGGTCCACAGGACTACGGACGCACCCATGCGGATGGGGCGAACGTGCTCGCCGATGCTCTCGCTCCGCACGGCGGCGTCGTCATGTGGCGCGCGTTCGTGTACGGGCGCTCGAAGGAGGATCGCGCGCGGCAGGCGTACGACGAGTTCGTGCCGCTCGACGGGAAGTTTCGCGCGAATGTGCTGCTGCAGGTGAAGCACGGTCCGATCGACTTCCAGCCGCGCGAGCCCTTCCATCCCCTGTTCGGCGCGATGCCGCACACCCCCGTGATGATGGAGGTCGAGATCACGAAGGAGTATCTGGGCTTCGCGACCCACCTCGCTTACCTCGGACCGCTGTACGAGGAGGTCCTGCGCTCCGATACCTACGCGCGGGGCAGGGGCTCGACCGTCGCCCGTGTGATCGACGGCTCGCTCTTCGGCTACCCCATCACCGGGATGGCGGGTGTCGCCAATATCGGCGCCGACCGCAACTGGACCGGATCGCAGTTCGATCAGGCGAACTGGTACGTGTTCGGCCGTCTCGCCTGGGAGCCCACGTCGAGCGCCGCGGCGATCGCCGAGGAGTGGGTGCGCATGACCTTCTCCAACGATCCTCAATTCGTCGGCCCGGCCGTCGCGATGATGATGCGGTCGAGGGAAGCGGTAGTCGATTACATGACCCCGCTCGGCCTCGCTCATCAGATGGCGAGTGGCACTCACTACGGTCCGGGCCCCTGGGTGCACGACAACCCGGAGCCGGACTGGAACCCCGTCTACTACAATCGCGCCGATTCCGATGGGATCGGATTCGACCGGACGGCGAGCGGCAGTAACGCGGTCGCGCAATACGCTCCGCTCATCGCCGCGCGGTTCTCCAACCTCACGACGGTGCCGGAGCGGTATCTGCTCTGGTTCCACCATGTCCCCTGGGACTATCGGCTTTCATCCGGACGAACTCTGTGGGACGAGCTGGTGCTCCACTACACTCACGGAGTCGACGAGGTCCGCGCCATGCGCACGGCCTGGAGCGGGCTCGCTTCTTACGTCGATCCGGAGCGCTTCGCCGAGGTCACGCGGTTCCTCGCCATCCAGGAGAGGGAGGCACGCTGGTGGCGCGACGCGAGCATCGCGTATTTCCAGACGCTATCGAAGCGTCCCCTGCCGCCGGGCGTTGCGCCTCCGGCGCATACCCTTGCCGAGTACGAGGCTGTTTGCTTCCCGTCCACCGAAGGCTATACGAGCAAGACACCCGCCTGCGCGCCGCCGAATCCAGTCATTCCGTGACCGTTCGTTGCGGTTCCCGGGCTCATCCTGCGCAAGACTGTCGCGGCCCGCGGCCCGCGGTTCGTGGCGAACGGCTCCGCTCACCAGTCCCACATCGAGCCGTCCGGCAAGCGCGCGATGGGCAGCTGCTTCGGTGAGTAGGGGAAGCGGGACGCCGCGCTCTCGTCGAGGTCGACGCCGTGACCCGGACTCTCGCCGCAGTGGAGACTCCCGTCGCGGAAGGTGTAGTCGCGGGGGAAGACCTCGAGTGTCTCCGGAGAGTGTGGCATATACTCCTGGATGCCGAAATTCGGCGCCCACGTGTCGAAATGCAGCGCCGCTCCCATGCACACCGGCGACAGATCGGTGGCGCCGTGAAAGCCGGTGCGGACCTGGTGCAAGCCCGCGAAGTCCGCGAGCCGCCGGACGTGCGTGATCCCGCCGGCGTGCACGATGGTCGTGCGGATGTAGTCGATGAGCCGAGCCTCGATCAAATGCTTGCAGTCCCAGATGGAGTTGAACACCTCTCCCACGGCGAGCGGCGTCACCGAGTGGTGGCGGATGAGCTCGAAGGCCTGCTGATCCTCCGCGGGCGTGGCGTCCTCCAGCCAGAAAAGCCGATGCGGCTCCAGATCGCGGGCGAGCCGCGCCGCTTCCACCGGCGTGAGCCGGTGATGCGCGTCGTGCAGCAGCTCGACCTCGCGTCCGTGGTCGGCGCGCAAGCGCTCGAACAGCTTCGGGACGATGTCGAGGTACCGGGCCGCCGACCAGACCGTCTCGGCGGGCAGCGCGCTTTCGGCGGGCTCGTAGCCGCTTCCCGCGCCCGAGACTCGCGCGCCCGCATCCGAGACGCCGTAGGGCTTCTTGATGCCCGGGATGCCGCACTGGGCGCGGACGGCCCGGTAGCCCAGCTGGATGTAGCGTCCGACCTCCGCGCTCGCCTCGTCGATGTCGCGGCCGCTCGCGTGGCCATAGGCGAGCACCCCGTCGCGCGAGCGTCCGCCGAGCAGCCGGTAGAGCGGCAGGCCCGCGAGCTTGCCCAGGATGTCCCACAGCGCCACATCGACGGCCGCGATGGCCGTCATGGTGACGGGGCCCCGCCGCCAGTAGGCGCCCCGATACAGGAACTGCCACGTATCCTCGATGAGGCCTGCGTCGCGGCCGATGAGGTTCGGCACGACGTGCTGCTCGAGATACGC
>JASHYG010000222.1 GCA_030043215.1 Gammaproteobacteria bacterium | reverse complement strand
ATCCTCCGCGAGCTGCGCGAGCAGGGCGTCGAGATGCTGACCGGCGTGTCTTACGGGCGCGTCGCCTCCGAGGGAGTCTGGCTCCGCGACCGGGAAGGCGCCGAGCGGCTCATCGACGCGCAAACGGTCGTCATCGCCGCGGGACAGGAAAGCGATGATGCGCTGAGCGCGCTACTCCAGCGCCGCGGCCGCCCGTGCCATGTGGTGGGCGGAGCGCGGGCCACCGACAGGCTCGATGCCGTGCGTGCTTTCCGGGAAGGGGCGCTGGCAGCGCGCGCGCTGGCCTGGAACGGGCGCAGCCCCGTTCCACACGCCGCGGCGGCGGCGGCCGAGCCGGCGCCCCCACCGGCTCGACCGCGCGCCGCGGACTAAAGCTGAGCGCCGCTACGCGCGGCTCAAGCCGTTCCGCCCGTGGCCGCATGCGGCGAGGATGCGGCGCGACCGTCTTGGTTCGGACGGCCGGACCAGCCATGGCCGATCACTTCGGTCGCCGAGACGATCGCGGCAAGAATCGCCGTGGCGAGCCCAATGTACCCGCCGATGAGCGAGAAGATGTGGCTCCCACCCGCCCAACCGGCGATGGCGCCCGCGAGCAGCGACAGCCAAGTCCCGAGGAGGAACAGGATCCGGACCACGTCGGCCTTGAGCGCCCCCACGAACACCCAGGCGAAGAACACCGTCCAGACGAAGTACCACCAGCCTATGTAGCTCTCGGGCAGGGCCGAGGCATGGGGGGCCGTCGTCATGTTCACGTAGGCGTGTGCCGTCCAGAGCAGTCCCGCGCCGCCGAAGAAGATGATGGAATCCAACGCACGCCCGTGCACGAACGCGAGGATGCCCATGATCGCTAGCAGGATCGCGAGCGGGAGGAACATGCCACCCACACTGGTATCGACGAGCCCTCCGCCGTACCAGCCCGCAAGCGGCATGTTGACCATCCAAAACGACAAAGCCAGACACATGTAGCCGATCGTCGCGGTGGAAACCGATTTGTTGTTCATGAAAGCTACTCCCCTCGCAAATGTTGAGTCTCGTTGATGCTCAAAACCCTCACCTGGTGTCCCAGAATGTCCACTTCACTGATTGAGCAGGGCTCCGGCGCAAGCCGCCAGTACGCGGAGATCGGCTGATCGAGCAGCTGCAGCAGCAGGGCCCGGATCCCGCTGTCATGACCGACGAGCACGACCGTATTCGTTGCATGACGCTCGCGGACCATTCGCACGATGTCCGCCGTACGGGCGATCAGCTCCTGCAAGGACTCGCCATGCGGGAACCGCACGAGGTGCGGGGCAGTCAACCAGAGCTCGAAGAGCTCGGGCCATTTAGTGCTGACTTCCGCAGGCGTTCGCCACTGCCAAGCGCCGTAGTCGAGGTCATTGAGCTCGCTCAGGATGGCGGTGTCGGCCGCGGTGGCGGCGGCGATCTCGCGGCCGGTCCAGACGCAGCGCTGCAGGGGGCTCGTGTAAACGACCGTGGGCCGCCAGCGGGCGGCCACGTATTTGCCCACCGCGACAGCCTCCCGCCTGCCCTTCTCCGTCAGCGGCACGTCCATGCGGCCGCGGAACCGTTTGGGATCGATTCCCTCGACGTGGCCGTGTCGCACGAGGATGATTTTCGCCATCGTAGTTCGAGCCTGACCTAAAGCTTGCGCCGTCGCAGGGCTACCGTAGGAGCCGTTGGTCAGCTTTCAGCCGCCGGTCGTCGGACGACTTGCCCTCGTCGTAGCTCCAGGCACGGACGTCCTGGACCGTCGCGAGACTATGTCGTATGAGCAGCGATAGGCTGTCGAGAAGCGCGCGCCAAGAGCAGCCGAAGAAGCTTGCGTTCCAATCGAGCATGACACATCCCGGCACGACGGGCGGGTCCCACCGTGCGCGCAGACACACACACGATAGGAGTCATTAGCTTCGCGGCGATTCGCGGGGGACTCCATCCCCGGTGACGGAGTGAGCTTACGGAAACGCCGCAGATCCGTCAACTTCAACCGCCATCAAACAACCGCGAAGCCACTTTCCGTCGATGTGCTTTCTTTCAACGGTGGGTGCGGCTGCGGCCGCGACCTGCGCGTTGACTCGCGCATCGCCATTGACGAACTCCGCGCGCGCGCTTACTTTCGTCGCTCTTCGCAGGGGATGGAGTCCCCCTGGAACCGCGCGAGCTGATGACTCCTACCCCGGATCGACGACCGAGACCGACACCTGCGAAGGGATGCGAGCTGTCTTTAGAGATGCGCGCGGATCGCATGACTGCCACCGAACCTTCGGCCCCACGGCCGAGCCGATTGCATCGGCTATTTGAATGGCGCGCACGGCGCCTGACGAGCGAAAGCGAGCAGCGTCTGGAATCCGCTCTGCGGCAGCCCGCCTGTCCGCTCTGCGCGGCCGAGACGGGAAGCGATTCCGGATGGCTCGAGCGCTTCCTGCGCGAGGGGTATCAAATCCGCGAGGTACTGGAGCAGGTCGCGGAGGATTGCGGTTTCTGCAGCCGGCACGGCGAGCGGCTCGCGAGATTCGAGGACCATTCCGGAACCATCGCCCACGTCCATGCGGCTATCCTGCGTCGAGCTCTCGATGATCTCGACCGGTCGCGCGGGAGGCCCCGGACGCTCACGCTCGCTTGCCGCGCTTGCGCGCACGAGCTCGAGATCTCCCGCGGCCAGAGCTTCTTCTTCGTGCGGACGCTGTGGCGCCTGGGCGTGGAGCGCTACGGCGATCCCGCAACGCTGTGCTCTCGCCATCTCGCCGCGACGCTCGGGTCGGTCAATCGCCGGACCCTCGAAGCCATGTTGAGCACCCATGCCGAATGGCTCGGCTCGTATCGCACGGCGGCCGCGACGCGGCCAAGCGCCAGCCCCGCCCAGCGCATCGACCGCGCTGGCGAGCATGACGCGTCCGGCGATCTCGAGTCCGCGAAAGAGCGAACGATCCGTATCCTCGGCGGCCCGCGCGGACCAGCTCGGCGCGTCGACGGCGCCGAAGACAGAGGCTCGCGAATCCACGACCCCATTGCGCGGCTGCGAGCCCGGCTGGCGGACGGACCGTGCGCAATCTGCGCCGAGATGCAGCATTTGCAGCGTCACTGGATACGCTGGCTCGACGCTCAGAGCGGGGGCGGCGAGAGCATCGAGGACATCCTGCCGGTGTGCCGCGATCACGTGTGGGACGCCATCCACGATGGTGGGCCGGCTCTGCAGCGGCGGCTCGCGGAGGCTGTCCTGCAGCGCGAGCTGGCGCGTATTCGGCATGCCTGGCGTACGCTCACGAGCGCGCGGGTCCCGGCGCTGTGCGCACCGATCACGCTCGCGCGGCCCATCCGAGGCGGGGTGCCACCCTCTGTCATCGACATGCTGACACGAGCACCGCGCTGCCCGTTGTGCGATGCGCTCGACGCAGCGCGGCGGCGCACCGTGGAGCTGCTGGGCATCCTCCTCTGCGAATCTGCGGTGCGTGAGGCCCTCGAAAGGGGCCCCGGCCTGTGCGCTCGCCACGCCTTGCAAGCGGCCGGCACGCTCGGGCAGCATGGACGCACCGCGCTCGCCGGGGCGATGCGGGTAAAATTCGAGATCATGATTTGGGAGCTGGATGAGCTACTGCGGCGAAGCGCTTGGGGCGCACGAGCCGAGCCCGCTGGAGCGGAAGAGCCGCCTTGGCGCCGCGCCGTTCTGCTCGTTTCCGGACGGATGACTTGACCGGGGCGTCGCGCCGGCTCCATCCAGCATGATTTCCGCCATCCACCAGCTGTGAAAGGTCGAGACATGAGCGCTCACATCCGCGCGATTCGCGCCCTCGAGATCCTGGATTCACGCGGCACGCCGACGCTGCGCGTCTCCGTTCACCTGGACGACGGTACCGTCGGCACCTCTTCGGTGCCATCCGGCGCATCCACCGGGGAGAACGAGGCGGTGGAGCTGCGAGACGGCGATCAGGCGCGATACGGCGGGAAGGGCGTCCGCAAGGCCATCGCGCACGTGAACGAGACCATTGCTCCGCGGCTCGTGGGTCTCGACCCCTCGCAGCAATCCCGGATCGACCGACTGATGATCGACCTCGACGGCACGCCGAACAAGGCGAAGCTCGGTGCCAACGCCATACTCGGCGTGTCGCAGGCCGTCGCCCGCGCCGTGGCGCAGTCGAGTGGCCTGCCACTCTACGAGTATCTCGGCGGCACGGGCGCCCGTCGGCTGCCTGTGCCGCAGATGAATGTGCTCAATGGCGGCAAGCATGCGGACTCGAGCCTCGACTTCCAGGAGTTCATGATCATGCCGCTCGGCGCGCCGACCTTTGCGGAGGCGCTGCGCTACGGGTCCGAGACCTTCCAGGCCCTCAAGCGCTTGCTGCACGAGCGGGGCCTCAGCACGGCGGTGGGCGATGAGGGAGGCTTCGCGCCGGCGCTCGCGAGCAACGAGGAAGCCGTTCAACTCATCGTCGCCGCGATCGAGAGCGCCGGTTACCGCCCGGGCGAGCAGATCGCCATCGCGCTCGACCCGGCCGCCACGTCATTCCATGAGAAAGGCCGATACCGGCTCACGCGCAGCCGCCAAGGCGACAAGACGTCGGAGCAGATGATCGAGCTGTATAGGAAGTGGGTGGACACCTATCCGATGATCGTCTCGCTGGAGGACGGCCTGGCGGAGGACGACTGGAAGGGCTTCCAAGCGCTCACCGCGCAGCTCGGCGGGCGCATCCAGATCGTCGGCGATGACAATCTCGTCACGAACCCGATCTACATCCGGCGGGGCATCGCGGAGAAGACCTGCAACGCAGCGCTCATCAAGCTCAACCAGATCGGCACGGTCACCGAGACCATCGATGCCATTCAGCTCTGCCGCGAGGCGGGCTGGCGCTTCGTCATCTCGCACCGCTCGGGCGAGACGGAAGACCCCTTCATGGCCGACTTCGCCGTTGCCATGGGCGGAGGGCAGATCAAGACCGGCTCGCTCTGCCGCTCCGAGCGCATCGCGAAGTACAACCGCCTGCTCGAGATCGAGGCCGAGCTCGGTCCCGCGGCGCTCTTTGGCGCCTGAGCGGCGCTACCACTTGGGAGCCGGCGCGAGCCTTCGCTGGACGAAGGACATCCCGCCCGTTTGTCGCACGAGAAGCCCGTGACCACGAGCGCCGATCGCATCACGAGCCGGAGCGCGCTCCGGTTCGTGCTGATGTTCGGGGTGCTGAGCTTCTTCGCCGACTCGACGTACGAGGGATCGCGGAGCATCCTCGGTCCGTATCTCGGATCTCTCGGCGCGAGCGCCACGGCGATCGGGATCGTGATGGGCCTCGGAGAGCTCGGGGGCTATGGCCTGCGGCTCGTCTCCGGGCGCTGGGCCGACAGTACTCGACGGTACTGGCCGATCACCATCTTCGGCTACGTGGTGCAGACGCTCGCGGTACCCGCCCTCGCGCTGACGAGCGGCTGGCCCGGCGCCGCGGTGCTCATCGTCCTCGAGCGAGTGGGCAAAGGGATCCGCAATCCGCCGCGCGACGTGATGCTCTCGCACGCCGGACATCAGATCGGCGGCTACGGCTGGGCGTTCGGTCTGCACGAGGGACTCGATCAGCTCGGCGCGCTCACGGGGCCGCTCGTGGTGGCCGCCGTGTTGACCCGCCGCGGAGACTACCATCAGGCCTTCGCCGTGCTGCTGATTCCCGCGCTCATAAACCTCGCGCTCGTCCTGCTCACGCGCCGCATCTACCCGCGCCCGCAGGACCTGGAGCCCGCGACCTCCCCGGGGACTGGAAGTGCGGGATTGCCGCATCTGTACTGGGTGTATCTCGCGGGCGCGGCGCTGGTCGCGGCAGGTTTTGCCGACTACCCTCTCATCGCCTATCACTGGAGCCACCGGCACGTCGTGCCCCGTGATTGGGTTCCAGTCTTCTACTCCGTCGCGATGGCCGTGAGCGGCACGGGCTCGCTCGTGCTCGGCCGCCTGTTCGACCGCCACGGCTTCAAGGTGCTCATCGCGCTCACGGTGGTCGCGGCCGCCTTTGCGCCGCTCGTGTTCCTCGGCGGCTTCTGGATCGCGCTCGCCGGCGCGGCGGTCTGGGGACTCGGGATGGGTGCCCACGAATCCATCATCCCTGCTGCTGTCGCGCCACTCGTGAGAGCGGACCGGCGCGCCTCGGCCTTCGGACTGTTCACGGCCGGCTACGGAATCTTCTGGTTCCTCGGCAGCGCGGCGATCGGGGCGCTCTACGACCATTCGCTCGGGGCGACCATCGCGTTCTGCGTCGCGACCCAGCTCGCGGCCGTACCCATCTTCGCCTGGGTCGGCCGCCGGCACCCGGCCGGCCGGGCGGCGAGCCGCACGGAGACGGCGTGAGCCGTTACGCCTTCTCCGGCGCTCTCGGCTTCAGCTGCGAGAGGTCCCGCACGGCCCCGCGAGCGGCGCTGGTGGTGAGCGCGGCGTAGGCTTGCAGGGCTGTCGACACCCGTCGTGGACGCGGCTGCGCCGGATGCCACGCGGCGGCGCCTCGCGAGATCATCGCCGCACGCCGACGCTCGAGCTCCGCGTCCTCCACGGCGAGTGTGACGGCGCGGCCGGGGATGTCGATCGTGATCGTATCGCCCTCCTCCACCAGTGCGATGGCTCCGCCCTCGGCCGCCTCCGGCGACACGTGGCACAGAGACAGTCCGGAAGTGCCGCCGGAGAAACGCCCGTCGGTGATCAGCGCGCAGGCCTTGCCGAGGCCTTTCGCCTTCAAATAGCTCGTTGGGTACAGCATCTCCTGCATGCCCGGACCGCCGCGCGGACCCTCGTAACGAATGACCACTACATCTCCGGGATGGATGCGGCCGCCGAGAATCGCCTCGACGGCGTCCTCCTGGCTCTCGCAGATCCGTGCCCGGCCGGAGAACTTGAGCAGCGAGGGATCGACGCCGGCGGTCTTCACGATGCACCCGTCCTCCGCGAGGTTGCCGTAGAGCACCGCGAGGCCACCATCCGCGCTGTATGCATGCTCCGCGCTGCGGATCACTCCCGAGCGGCGGTCGACATCGAGCGAGGCATAGCGCTTCGACTGGCTGAACGGCTGCACGGTCCGCACGCCGCCGGGTGCCGCGCGATAGAACTCTCCCACCGAGGCGTCCGGCTCGCGCCGAACGTCCCACTGCCCGAGAGCCTCCTCGAGTGAGCGGGTGTGAACGGTATGGACCTCTCCATGGATGAGACCCACGCGCTCAAGCTCGCCGACGATCGCCATGACGCCCCCCGCCCTGTGCACATCCTCGAGGTGCACGTCCGAGCGGGAAGGCGCGACCTTGCAGAGGTTCGGGACGCGCCGCGACAGCCGATCGATGTCCCGCAGGGTGAAGTCCACGTCAGCCGCATGGGCGGCTGCGAGCAGGTGCAGGATCGTGTTCGTGGAGCCGCCCATCGCAATATCGAGCGCCATCGCATTCTCGAAGGCCTCGAAAGTCGCGATCGAACGGGGCAGAACGCTGTCGTCGCCCTGCTCGTAGTGCCGGCGCGCGATCTCCGTGACGAGCGATCCCGCCCGGCGCATCAGCCGCTCGCGGTCCGCGTGTGTCGCGAGGACGGTGCCGTTGCCGGGAAGCGCGAGACCGATCGCCTCCACCAGGCAGTTCATCGAGTTGGCCGTGAACATGCCCGAGCAGGACCCGCACGTGGGACAGGCCGACCGCTCGATCACGGTGAGCTCGCTGTCGGAGACGCTCGAGTCGGCCGCGGCGACCATGGCATCGATCAGGTCGATCGAGCGGGTGCCCGTGGCCGAGCGGACGCGCCCAGCCTCCATGGGACCGCCCGAGACGAACACGGTCGGAATGTTGAGCCGCAGCGCCGCGATCAGCATGCCGGGCGTGATCTTGTCGCAGTTGGAGATGCACACCAGGGCATCCGCGCAGTGGGCATTCACCATGTACTCGACGGAGTCCGCGATCAGGTCGCGCGACGGCAGACTGTAGAGCATGCCGTCGTGGCCCATCGCGATGCCGTCGTCCACGGCGATCGTATTGAATTCCCGCCCGACGCCTCCCGCATCGGCGATCTCCTGGGCGATGAGCCGGCCCACGTCGCGCAGGTGCACGTGCCCCGGAACGAATTGCGTGAAGGAGTTCGCGATGGCGATGATCGGCTTGCCGAAGTCCTCGTCCTTCATGCCTGTCGCGCGCCAGAGCCCGCGCGCGCCCGCCATGTTGCGGCCATGGGTCGTGGTTCTGGAACGGTACGCTTTCACTTGAGGCTCTCCGGTCAAGAAAGTGGTGCCCCGCCGGCCGATGCGAGCGGCTCGCGCGGCGCCGCATCCGACGGCCAACGCTCGAGCAGCTCGAGATCGCGCCGGACAGCGCTTGCGGCCTCGGCCGCGAGCGACGGGCCGGTCTCGAATCTCTCGGTACTTTCGCACAGCGCAATGGCGGCGTCGAATCGCGGCTCGAGCTCATCGAGGTATCTCGCTCCCCAGTGGCACAGGGCCTCACCGTGGGCGGCGAGCCGGGCCTCGAGGGCCGCGAGCATCGTCCGGCGGATGCGGCGGCGGGCGGCACGGTTTACCAGGAGCGAGAGTCGCGGGAGCCAGCGGGGCCGCCCGTAGCGCGGCAGCCTCGGAATCGCCGCCAGATCGAATATCGGCCGCCCTCTCGGCCGCGCGAGCTCCTCGGCCGATTCCCGCTCGATGCCGCTCTGCTCGAGCGCGCGCGCGAGCTCCTCCCGCACGTCGGCGAGCATGCGGCCGACCGCATGGCCCGCCTCGTCCGCGCGGTGTGCGATCGCGGTCTCCACGCGCTCGCAAATGGCCGCCTCTGCGTACGGCGGGCCTCGCGCGTCTCCTTGCGGCTCCTCTCGTTCCTCCTCCGGCGGGGCGCCGAGCCAACAGCGCGCGAGCTCACGGGCAGCGGCGTCGACCACAGAGGAGGCGAATTCGGTGAGCCGCATCCTCAAGTCGAGGAGCTGCGATCGGGCCCGCTCGAGATCGGAGCGGATCTGGCCGATACCCTCGCGCAGGGCGGCCCTCGGCGCCACGCCAGCCCTCGGCGCCACACCGGCCTTCGGCGCCACACCCGCCCTCGGCGCGAGGCGCGCCGAGAGGACGGCCATGACGGACTCCCGCAGCACCGAGATCTTGCGCTTGAGGATTTGCGCCCCCTGCTCCCGATGCCGGGCGAGCCTTGGTGAGAGATCGCGCTCGAACCACTCCGCGGCGAGCGCGGCGTGGGCTCCGATGCTGCTCACCGGGCGTGGCGATATCGGGATGGCGAGCCGCGACTGGAACTGCTCTCTCACGTACGCCACTGCCTGCTCCAGATCGGCGCTCGAGAGCTGATCGGCCTTGCTCGCGACGAGGATCAGATCGCTTCCGCTATCCACGATCGCGCGCGCCACATCGACGTCCTCGGTGCTCACCGGCGCGCCTGCCTCCACGAGCAGGATGCCGAGATCGCAGCGCGGCAGGTACTCGAGCGTCTGGGCTGCGCCGGCCGTCGCGAGCGACCCGAGCCCGGGTGTGTCCACCAAACAAATTCCGCCGCGGAGCCGCTCCGCCGGAACCTCGATGAGCAGGTCGAGGATCCGCTTGGAGTTGCCGGGATTGCCTCCCTCGGTCACATAGGCGTCGAGCTGCTCGAGCGGCACGTCGAGGAGTCCCGAGGCCGTCCTCACCCGCGCTCGCGCGGTGTCGCCATGGACGATGCGAGTGGGCACCGCCGTCACCGGCGTGACACCGGTCGGGAGCAGCGGCCGCCCGAGCCACCAGTTGAGCAGGGACGACTTCCCCGAGCTCACGCGCCCGAACACCGCGATCTCGAAGCGAGGCGATGCCGCGCGGTCCACCAGCACCTCGAGGGCGGCGCGCAGCTCCGTGAGGCCGTGCGAGGAGATGATTCGCTCGAGCTCCCGCAACAGCTTGAGCTCGTCGCGCGTGGCCGCGAGCTCGGAGAGCCGCGCGGCGAGGCTGCCGCCTTCGCCCCGCAGCAGGTAATCCTCGATACGGCGCAGCAGCGTCGTCAGATCCGCCGCGAAGCGGTCGGCCGCGGCGGCCGACTCCGCATCCACCTCTCCATAGCCGCGCCAATACTTGGGACGCAGCTCCTCGGCTGCAATGCGCGCAAACTCGACGGAGGTGCGGAAGGACCACAGCGCACTCGTCGGCCTGTGGTCGTCGCGCAGCTGCTGCGCGAGCATGAACCGCCGCAGCGCAAAGCGCAGCTGCGCGAGATAGTCGCCCAGCACCTTGCGCTGGGCCGGCGTCGCGTCCGGCTTGACCGCCATGAAAGCCTGCCCGCGGTCGGCGGGCTCGAGTCGATCCGCCGCCTCGGTCAGCATCTCGTCGATGCTCCGCAGCCTGCTCACCAGATAGCGCTGCTGACTCTCGTTGAACATGATGGCACCCAATGGTAACAGCGGACCAGGCGTCATCAGCCAACAGGCGGTTCGGTGAGGGAGGATGCCATCTCCCGGCGCCCAGGCATCGTAGATGGCCGCGGAAACGCGCGCAAGGCAGGTGCTGCCGCCGGCATCACGACCGCCGCAAGCCTCGCAAGCCTCGTAAGCCTCGCGAGCCTCGCGAGCAGGCGCCGCTCGGCTCTTGCCGACCTCTACGGGTCCCCGTATATTGGCCTTTCAGGGGAGATGGCATTCCTCCCATAACCGCCAATCGGGGCTAATGATGCCTACCAATTCCGCTCTCGCCACGGCGGGAGGATTGGTAGCGTTGAGAATGACCGAGCTTGGCTCAAGCCCGACCGCCCTACTGCGCGCCCGCGCCATGAAGGCTGCCGTGCCGTGACGCGCGACATCCTCCTGCAGATCGCCCAGGTCCTCACGGTTCTGCTCCTCTCCCCGCTGCTCCAGGGGGTGATCCTGCAATGGGAGGAGCGGGTGCAGCGGGCGCAGGGACCGGGGATCTTCCAGCCCTACCGCGACCTGTGGAAGCTGTTCCACAAGCAGCTCGTGGTGCCGCAGACGGCGAGCTTCATCTACTGGATCGCACCGGTCGTCGCGTTCACGTGCATGCTCACGGTTCCGATCCTGATCCCCGTGCTGACCAATTTTCCGCTGCCGCTCTCCAACATGGGCGACATCTTGGGAGGAGGCCTGATCCTCACGCTCGGGTCCTTCCTCGTCACCCTCGCCGGCCTCGATTCCGGCAGCGCCTATGGCGGCATCGGCTCCTCGCGCGCGGTGATGCTCGGCATCCTCGCGGAGCCGACGCTCATCCTGGTATTCGTCGGCATCACGCTGCTCGCCAAGGCAATGCTGCCCTTCGTCGTCAACCATCTGCTCGTTGCGCAGCCGGCCGTGTACTGGAGCGCCGCGCACCTGTTCCTGGTCGCGGCCTTCTTCATCCTGCTGCTCGTCGAGACCGATCGCCTGCCGATCCATTCGAGCACGCACATCGAGGTATACATGATCGATGAGGCGCGCATCCTCGAATACTCAGGTCCGCTCCTCGCGCTCCTCAAGTGGGCCTCGGCGATGAAGCAGTTCATCCTCTACACCATTTTCTGCAACGTCCTGCTGCTTCCGTGGCTGCTCTCGTACCGGGGACTCGCGCTCGGGGCTCTCGGTGCCGCGGCGGGCCTGTTCCTCAAGTTCCTGATCGTCGCGGTGGCGGTCGTCTTCGTCGAGACTGCGCAATCGCGCCTGCGGTACTACCGCTACCAGGAGCCGCTCGCCGCCTCGTTCCTGCTCTCGATCCTCGCCATCGTCGCCAATCAGCTGGGATAGGGATGTTCGCCGCACACCTGCCGCCGCTCGCGGCGTCGCTGTTCAGCCTCCTCGCCATCACGAGCCTGCTGCTCTCGTTCGTGATGCTCGGATCGCGCTGGCTCAACGAATACCTCATCGCCTTCGCGGTGGAATCGTGGCTCATCGCGCTGCTCTCGGCGGCCGTCGGCTACTACGCCGGGTACCCCGAGCTCTACATGATCGCGGTCCTCACGGCGCTGTTCCGCGGACTGGTGCTCCCCTACCTGCTCCTGCGCATCATCCGGCGCCTCGACGTGGACCGCGAGCTGCACGAGCGACTCGCGCCGAGCTCGAGCCTGGTGGTGGGCGCGAT
>JASHYG010000221.1 GCA_030043215.1 Gammaproteobacteria bacterium | reverse complement strand
TCCTCACCCTCGGCGAGCAGGAAGCCGCTCAGGTGCTCAAGCACATGGGCGCCAAGGACGTGCAACGGGTCGGCGCCGCGATGGCCCATCTCGCGCACGTCTCGCGCGAGGAGGTGAAGAGCGTCCTCACGGAATTCTCATCCGGCATCGAGAGCCAGACCTCCGTCGGCGTGGGCGTCGATGAGTTCCTCCGCAAGGTGCTGGTCGATGCGCTCGGCCAGGAAAAGGCGTCCAGTGTCATCGAGCGCATCAACATCAACCGCTCGAGCAAGGGGCTCGAGGCGCTCAAGTGGATGGACTCGCGCGCGGTGGCCGAGCTCATCCGCCTCGAGCATCCGCAGATCATCGCCATCGTGCTCGCCTACCTCGACCCCGATCAGTCGGCGGAGATCCTGCGGCAGCTGCCGGGCGCAGTGCGCGCCGAGATCGTCATGCGGATCGCGGCGCTCGACGGCGTGCAACCCACCGCCCTCTCCGAGCTCGACGACGTGATGGCGAAGCAGTTCGCCGGCAAATCGTCGGGCAAGACGTCCGTGCTAGGCGGCGCCAAGGCCGCCGCAGACATCGTCAACTTCCTCGATACGAGCCTCGAGTCGGCGCTCATGGAGCAGATCACGGCGGCGGACCAGGCACTCGCCGCGCGTATCCAGGATCTGATCTTCGTCTTCGACAACCTGATCGACGTCGACGACCGCGGCATGCAGGAGCTGCTGCGGCAGGTACCGAGCGACAAGCTGCTCATCGCGCTGAAGGGCACCGAGGAGACGCTGAAGCAGAAGATCTTCAAGAACATGTCGCAGCGGGCGGCCGAGATGCTGCGCGACGACCTCGAGGCGCGCGGTCCCGTGCGGCTCTCCGAGGTGGAGGCGGCGCAGAAGGAGATCCTCGCGACCGCCCGCAAGCTCTCCGAGGCGGGAACGATCGCCCTCGGCGGCAAGGGAGAGGAGTATGTCTGAGGCCGGCCGGCTCCGCGCGTTGGCCGCGGCCTCGGCCGCCGAGCGCTGGTCGCTCCCGACCGTCGAGGGGCCGATCATCGGGGAACGCCGGGACTTCGCCGCCGCGGAACACGATGCCGGGGAGCGCGCGTCGAAGGCGGAGCGCGACCGCGGCTACGAGGCGGGAATGGCGGCTGGACGCGCCGAGATGCAGCGCCTGACGGGGGAGGCCAAGGCCCACGTGCGGCGGCTCGACTCGGTGCTCGCGGCCCTCGCCCGGCCGCTTGCGGAGCTCGACGACGAGGTGCAGCAACAGCTGCTGCTGCTCGCCCTCGCGATCGGCAAGCAGCTCGCGCGGCGCGAGATCAAGGCGCACCCGGACGAGATCATCCCCCTCATCCGCGAATCCATCGGGCGCTTGCCGGCGTCGGCGCGAGAGGTGCGGATCCACTTGCACCCTCTGGACGCTGCGCTCGTGCGCGAGCATCTGACGGCTCCCGCGGCCGAGCGGGCCTGGACGCTGGTCGAGGACCCGACGCAGTCGCGCGGGGGCTGCATCGTGCGCACGGAGACCTCGCAGATCGATCAGCGGCTCGAGACCCGGGTGAATGCCATCGTCGCCAGCCTGATGGGAGATGAGCGTGCGAGCACGCGCGGCGCCTCGAGCGACGGCCCCCTCGCCGAGCCGGTCGAAGGCCCAGACACCGACGAGCGCGCGCTCGAGGACGCAGATCCAGGGCTCGGCTCGGGCGACGGTCAGACCCCCGACCCAGGGGCCGCAGCGGATCCGAGCAGCGGCACGGACCCATGACGCGCCCCGCCCGAGCGAGTCAATGGAGCGAGCGGCTCGCGCGCGGCGTGCGGCAGGTCGAGGCCGTGCGCGCCGCCCCGGTCGAAGGCTCTCTCACACGCATGGTCGGCCTCGCGCTCGAGGCCGTCGGCTCGCACGCCGCGATCGGCGATACGTGCGACGTGCTCACGAGCGATGGCGGCCGCATCGAGGCCGAGGTGGTCGGGTTCGCGGGCGATCGGCTGTACCTCATGCCGACCGGGGATCCGCACGGGCTCGTCCCCAACGCCCGCGTGGTGCCGCGCGAGCGCGCGGGCACCGTGGCCGTCGGACCCCAGATGCTCGGCCGCATCATCGACGGGGCCGCACAGCCGCTCGATGACCTCGGTCCGCTCGACTGCGAGCAGCGCGTGCGCCTCGTCGGCACCTCGATCAATCCGCTGCACCGCCAGCCGATCAGCGAGCCGCTCGACGTGGGCATCCGCGCGATCAACGGCCTGCTCACCGTCGGGCGCGGCCAGCGCATCGGCCTGTTCGCGGGCAGCGGCGTCGGCAAGAGCGTGCTGCTCGGGATGATGGGGCGGTACACGAGCGCGGAGGTGATCGTCGTCGGCCTGGTCGGCGAGCGCGGCCGCGAGGTCAAGGAATTCGTCGAGCGCATTCTCGGGCCGCACGACCGCAAGCGCGCCGTGGTGGTCGCAACTCCGGCCGACACGCCACCCCTCATGCGGCTGCACGGGGCATGGCTCGCAAGCGCGATTGCCGAGTACTTCCGCGACCAGGGCAAGAACGTGCTCCTCATCATGGACTCCCTCACGCGCTTTGCCCAGGCGCAGCGCGAGATCGGGCTCGCGATCGGCGAGGCGCCGGCGACGAAGGGCTATCCTCCCTCCGTGTTCGCGCGCTTGCCGCAGCTCGTCGAGCGCGCTGGCAACGGCCCCGAGGGCAGCGGCTCGATCACTGCCTTCTACACGGTGCTGGTCGAGGGCGACGACCAGAACGATCCGATCGCCGATGCCGCGCGCGCCATCCTCGATGGGCATTTCGTGCTGTCGCGCCGCATCGCCGAGAGCGGCCACTACCCGGCCATCGACGTGGAAGCCTCCGTGAGCCGCGCGATGCACGAGATCGTGCCCGCCGATCACATCGACCTCGCGCGCCGCTTCCGCCAGCTCACCGCGACTTACGAGCACAATCGCGACCTCATCTCGATAGGCGCCTACCAGCGCGGCAGCGATCCGCGAGTGGACGCCGCCATCGCCCTGTGGCCGCGCCTCACCAAGTTCCTGCAGCAGGACATGCGGGAGCGGGTCGATTTCGCGGCGAGCCTCGCGGCGCTGCGGACCCTGCTCGCCGAGAATGCCGCGGCCGGGCC
>JASHYG010000220.1 GCA_030043215.1 Gammaproteobacteria bacterium | reverse complement strand
GCGAAATCAATCCGACTATCTACTCCCTGGCGGAGTTCGTCAGAAAACGCAACGCGAACGATCATTTTCTCGCGCAAGTGATGTCCCAGCCGAGGCTTCTCGTGTTAGGGAGTGAGGATGACCTGGGCGGAGCTGCTGGCCAGTAATAACGTCACCTCCTGAACGGTCTCGCGTCCGATCGCCTCCCTCGCTCCTGCTCCGCACTGTGTTTCTCGCACGTTCGTCAATGAGGCGCAAGGATGGGTCGCCGATAGGAACCGGGCGAGTTGGAGTACTATCGCCTGCGGACTGCGGCCTCCACAGGTTGCACGCTACAAAGGAACCGGGAGCACCGATGATGCGGTGAGCTTCGCGCGCCGCGCGTTTGACTGAGTTCGCTGCGGGGGCTCGCGAATTCACGAGGAAAACTCACATGCGGCTGCTCACGCGATTCATCTTGTACATGGCGGCGCTCGCCGCGCCGGTATCGGTCGCGCTGGGTGGTGCGGGCAACGTCCGGGCTCCAGACCGGATCATCTACACCACCCTTCAACCGGCCAATTGGGACATCTATCTGTTCTCGAAGCCGCGCGAGGCGCCGCGGCGCCTGACCGACTATCCGGGCCTGGACTACGACCCGGTCGTCTCGCCCGACGGCCGTTGGCTCGTGTTTTGCTCGGAGCGGCGTGGGAATCCGGACCTGTATGCCCTCGACCTGCAGCGCGGTGGGGAGCCCCGGTTGCTGATCGAGGGTGATTTCCTCAAGGATCAAGCCACATTCTCGCCGGACGGCAAGCTCCTCTACTTCGTCAGCACGCTTTCCGGCCATGCGAATATCTATCGCCTATCCTTCCGGCCCGATCGAACCCAGTCGATGAAACGCGCGGAGCGTCTGACACGCGATCCGGAGGGCGACTTCCGTCCGGCCGTCTCACCGGATGGGCGCGTGCTCGCCTTCAGCTCCTCTCGGGATCTGCCTGTGGCGGCGGTCTCCCCTGCTGAGCGGATCAGGTCTGGAGACATCTGGACCCTGGATCTGGTTAACAAGAGACTAAGACGGCTGACCCAAATGAGCGGTGTCGGATGGAACGGCTCGCCGAAGTGGTCCGCAGACGGCAAGCAGATCGCCTACTATCATGTGCAGGGGTTCACGCCTCCGCCGTTCGTCGGACGTGAACCCAGGTCCAGAATCTGGGTCATGGACGCTGATGGATCCCGTCCGCGCGCGGTGACACCTGAGGAAATGTCGGCGCGGTCCCCGGAATTCCTGCCGGACGGGCGCATCATTTATTCGCGCCGAAACTCGCAGGGCCGGGCGGAGATCGTTTCGGTCGATCGTGATGGCTCCGGCGCGCGAGTCGAGAGCGACGCATCGATGAACAGCTACTGGGACCCGAGCCACGGTCCCGGCGGCGGCACCTTCGTGGCCTATGGGACCGGTCCGGTCGCGCCGGATCCTCCCGAAGGTTACCACCGCAGTGGGCTTGAAGCTGCCGCCTATGGTCCTGCCGGACCGGTTCTGGTGCCCGGCGCGCCGTTCCGAAGGATGCTGCCTGACCGCCAAGTCGATCTCTATCCCGTCCGCTACTTCTTTGCCTTCCTCGATCCGCGGGCGAATCGCATCCTGCACTTCGGGTACCCCAGCCGTGGTTCGCCCGTCACTCTGTGGCTGTCGAGCCTCGACGGCTCGCAACAGCACCCGCTCTTGGAGCTTGAGCCGACGGAGGACCGACCCGTTACCGGGGTCAGTTGGTCGAGAAACGGTCAATGGATCGCTTTCACGCGCGTGAGCCGGCGCACCGGAGCGAACGCCACGACCGAGGCAGACGTGTGGAAGATGCGCTCTGACGGGACGGACCTGCGGGACCTCACACCCAATACCCCCGGCTTTGACGGCTATCCGAGCTTCTCAGGCGACGACAAGCAAATCGTGTTCCGCAGCACGAGGCACGGCGGTCCCGATCTGTATCTGATGAATGCGGACGGCGGCAATGTCCGGCAACTGACACATGACGGCACACATGACGGTGTGGACGACTTGTTTCCGACCTTCTCTCCCACCTCCAATCAAATCGCATTCGTTTCCAACCGGGACAATCCGAAGAGTGACATCTTCGACATCTATCTGCTCGATCTGCACGCCGATGGGACGCCAGGGAAGCTCCGCGGGATCACCCGCAATGAGGGCCAGCACGGGCACCTGCGATACTCGTACGACGGCAAGTGGCTCATCTACGCCTCGGAGCGCGGCGGAATCAGCGACGAGGAGCCTCTCGCTCCCGCGCTTCAGCAATACGGCGAGCTCTATGCCTACCGGATCCAGGACGGCGCGCTCGTCCGGCTGACGCACAACAAGTGGGAGGAGGGGATTGCCTCGTGGGAAGCGCCGCTACCGCCAGGATAGTCGCCCCGCCCGCAATATCCGAGCTCAATACGCCAATCACAGCTGGAGGTCTCGTGGCTACTACGACGGTGACAGAGCGGGCCGGCGCACTTCCTGCCGGCCGGAGACGGACTCTCCGGGATCCGCGCTTCGAGCACGTCTTCTTTTCCGGAATGGCTGCGCTCATTCTCGCTGCGGTACTCCTCGGCTTCGCCCAGACGTTCTACTTGCGCGGCATTCTGCACATTCCTCATTTCAAGGCCTTTGCGGCTCGGCCGCTGCCGGCCGTCGTGTACATCCACGGTACGATCTTCTCGCTGTGGATTCTCCTGCTGCTCGCTCAAACTTCGCTCGTCGCAGCCCGCAGAGTGGACCTGCACCGCAGGCTGGGCATCCTGGGGTTCTCCTTCGCATGTCTTCTCGTGCTGGCCGGTGTGGCAGTCGTCTGCGAACAACTGGCAAATTCCCAGCCCGGTGCGCCCACAATCGCAGGGACCGCCAGACAGGTTCTGAGGGTAGTGAGCTTCGCGGTGTTGGTGTACTTCGGCTATCGCCAGCGCCGTAACCCCGCTGTGCACAAGCGGTTGATGCTGATCGCGACGATCAATCTGCTGCCGGCCGCCATCGTACGCTGGCCTGTGATCACCGCAGGGAATTTCGGCCTGACGCTGCTTCTCTGCTGCGCGTTGCTCGCACTGGTGGTGTGCTATGACTTGCTGTCTACGCGGCGCGTATATCGTGCGACCTTGTGGGGTATCGCTGCCAGCTTCGCGGTCAATCCGCCGATTGTTGCCGCGTTCGTGCAGAACCGGGCCTGGTTTCAGCTCGCCGCATCCATGCAGACCTTGGGCCGCCTCGCACACTTATCCTGGCGGTTCTGACGCCGCAGTGCCGGCAGGTGGCGTCACGCCGCTCGTAGCTCGGCAATCAGATTCGCGAGCCTCGAGGGCGATTCATCGAGTCTTCTTGACGGACTCTTCCACGCGCTCGGCGAGCAACGACGCGAACGGCTCGATGTCGAGATCGATACTCGCGCTATCCAACGCCCGCAGGTAGCGGACGCGATCCTCAACGCGCACGA
This sequence comes from Gammaproteobacteria bacterium, assembly GCA_030043215.1. Taxonomy (GTDB): domain Bacteria; phylum Pseudomonadota; class Gammaproteobacteria; order Steroidobacterales; family Steroidobacteraceae; genus JASHUC01. The sequence continues at coordinate 696 of JASHYG010000220.1, read as the reverse complement.
TCGTCCAAGGGTATCCGCCCGAAGCCAACATGGCATTCATCAGAAAGCGAGCCAATCGTCCATTGCCGTCCATGTACGGGTGAACGTAGCCGAAGAGCCAGTGGCCGAGCACGGCTCGAACGGCTGGCTCCGCTTCCGATTCGAGAAGATCGAAGAGAGCCGGCATTGCGTCGCGAACAGTTTCCCAGCGTGGCGGCACATAGCGCGATGTGCGCAGGAATACGAAATCGTTGCGATACCCTGCGAATGCCGCCGCGGGAACGATTCCCGCGGCAACCGACGGTTGGAACAATTCACGGTACCAGTCGCGATGGGCGGATCGAGCCAATGTGCCCGGGTTGGCGCCGCCCATGACTTCTTCCACACTGCGCTTGACTAGCTGAAACGCTTGCCAGTAACCGCGGGCCGCCAGAGCGTCGCGACTCTCACGATCCGCCTCATTCGATTGCGGGTTCCAGTTCCCCGAGCGAACGCGCTCAATCAGTGCGGGTGTGACTCGGTACCCCTCGATCGACAGCGAGTGGTAGGCATCGGTCTGATAGATCCCATCGACGAAGCGAAGGTAGGCCTGACGATCCGAAGGCAGTCCCGGCGCATGCGGGAAGACTCGCAGCACCGTGCCGCGCATTGCTTCCCACATGCCGTGAATGCGGCCCACGATCGGAGCGACTGCCGGGGGCAGCTTGCCGAACTCGT
>JASHYG010000219.1 GCA_030043215.1 Gammaproteobacteria bacterium | reverse complement strand
CCGATCGTATGCGCAGCCTCGAACAGCGCGCCGGACGGGGTGCGCACGTACACGGACTGGAAGTAGCCGCGATGCTTGCGGTCGGAGCAATCGGTGAAGCCGAGGCCTTCCACTTCGGCTTTCACGCGGTCCTGGATCTCGAGAGTGCGGACGTCGAATGCGCAGTGATGCACCATGCCCTCGCCGTACGACCAGTTGCCCGGAGCCTTGTCCGGCTCGATGAGCATATCGACCATGTGCGCGGGGCCGCCGTCATCGACCTGGTAGCGGATGAAGGCGCCGTCCTTGTCGGCCTGGCGGTAATTCCAGCCCTCCTGCAGGAAGTAGTCCATGTCGCCGAGCTCCCGCAGCGAGACCGTCCAGCTGTGAAAGCCGCGGATGGCATACTGCTCCGGGACATAGGGTGACCGGAACGGCTTGCGGGTGTCGCGGTCGTCTTCGACCAGCTCGAAGTTGATCGTGCATGCCGGATGCTGCAGGCGCAGGATCGGCTGCCCGAAGCGCTCGTACCGCTTGAGGATCGGCACGCGGCTCTTGGTCAGGTGCTCGTGCCAGAATCCGAGCGAGCCGGACGGCACCGTGTAGCTGATGAGGGCGATCTGCCCGGTCCCGGCCCGCGCCTTGCGTCCCGACCGGCGCCACGGGAACACCGTCGTGAGGTTGCCGGGATTGCCCTGGGCGTCGGAGAAATAGAGGTGGTAGAACGGCTCGGCTCCATCGTAGAGGAGCGTCCGCTTCACCAGGTTCATGCCGAGCACCTTGACGAAGAAGTCCACGTCCGCCTGAGCGGTGGCGGTGCACAGCGTGATGTGGTGTAAGCCATGAATTCGGTCTGACATGACGGCTCTCCGCGGGAATTGGGTCACTACCGCATGCCTGGCGTGCAGGGAGCGGGTGCGCCCTGCCGTGAGGCTCGACCGCAGCACAATAGGAGCGATGCTTTGAGGTGTCAACGTGACCCGAGCCGCGGCCCGAGCGGCGAACGGGCACGCGAGCGCGCGGGAGGCCGTCCCTGCCTTGGCGGTGTCCCCGGGCGCCGTCCAACCGGCTCGCCCCGCGCAGGCGCCAGTCTCCGACCGGCCCCGGCAGGACGGGGCCGGTGACCTCCAAGCCAGTGAGGTGACATGTCGCGCCGGCGCGCGCTCGTTAAGTCAAGCGGCGCCGCCCCTGCCGTCGCGATTTAGCGTCGGAAATCAGCGATATTGCGTTGCCTTCGGTCCCGCGCCGACAATCGTCCGTGTCGTAAGGTACGTAGGGCGGGATCTCGAGATATGGAGTTGCTGGCGAGCCTCTGGAAGCGTCGCGCACGTCGAGTTGAATCGGCGGTTCATCGGACCGAGGCGCCTGTGGAAGATGGCGCGGCACTCGATCGATTGCTCGGGCCGCTGCCGGAAGCGCAGGACTTACGATCGCGGCTGAGCGGACCGTTCTTCGCGCGAGCCTGGGATGCGGACGCCCAGCGAGACCACTGGCTGGCGAGCGACGGGCTGCGGGTGACGTGCTACACGATCAGCGGACTGACGCTCAGGCAGGCGGCCGCCGTGCGTGTACGGTGGGACGCGCTGCGCGGCCGTATCGCGCTCACGGAGAGCGCGCTCGCCGATCTCATTGCTCGCGAGACGGGCAGTCCGGTGACGCTCGCGAGCTGACATTCGGCTCGAGCGATCCCGCTCGGCCGCGGCCGTGAGTGGCCGGATGAAGGAGGGGGCGCAATTCGATGAATCCACGAGGCTCGGTGCTCGCGCTGTCGGGCGGCATCGGCGGCGCGAAGCTCGCGCTGGGACTGCAGGGCGTCGTCGGGCCGGGCAGGCTCACGGTCGTCGTCAACACCGGCGATGACTTCGAGCATCTCGGGCTCGCAATCTCGCCGGACGTCGATACGACCCTCTACACGCTCGCCGGTCTTGCCAATCGGGAGCTCGGCTGGGGGCGGGAGACGGAGAGCTGGCATTTCATGGAGGAGCTCGAGCGCCTCGGCGGGGAGAGCTGGTTCCGGCTCGGCGACAAGGATCTCGCCGTCCACGTCGAGCGCACGCGCCGGCTCGCGGCCGGCGAGCCCCTCTCGGAGATCGTTGCGGACTTCGCGCGCCGCCTCGGACTCGCCACGCAGGTGCTGCCCATGACGGATGATCGGGTACGCACGATCGTGGAGACCGCCGCAGGAACACTCAGCTTTCAGCGTTACTTCGTGCAGCACCGCTGCGAGCCGCGCGTCACGGCGATCCGCTACGCAGGGGCGGAGCAGGCGCAGCTACCACAAGCCGTGCTGCGCGAACTCGATCGGCCGGACCTGGCGGCCGTCGTGATCTGTCCTTCCAATCCGTATCTCAGCATCGAGCCGATTCTGGCGATTCCCGGTTGGCGCGCGTGGCTCAGGTCCTGCCGCGCCCCGGTGATCGCCGTCTCGCCCCTCATCGGTGGCGAGGCCGTCAAGGGGCCGACGGCGAAGATCATGAGGGAGCTCGGGCTCGAGGTCTCGCCGCTCACCATCGCGCGGCGCTACGCCGGGATCATTGGGGGCTTCGTGCTCGACCAGGTCGACGCCGCGCTCGCCCCACGATTCGAGGCGCCCGTCCAGGTGGCCTCGACGCTGATGCGGACGCTCGAGGACAAGGAGCGGCTCGCGCGCGAGGTGCTCGACTTCGCGGAATTTATCCTCACAGCGCGCTCACACACGCAAGGATAGAGTCTCCCCGTCGTCGGCTTCGGGGGCTCCATGGACTTGATATTCATCTTGATCCTCGCCGCGCTCTACGCGGTGACGCACTGGCTCGCCTGGAGTCTCGCGCGCCTCGGGGGCGTCGAATGAGCGGGGTCTACATCGTGAGCGGACTGCTGTCGCTCGGGCTCTTCGTCTACCTGCTCTACGCCCTGTTCAAGCCGGAGAAGTTCTGATGACGCCGGCCTCGGTCGCGCTGATCGCCGCGCTGCTCGCGGCGGCTCTCGCGAGCGTGAAGCCGCTCGGGCTCTACATCGCTCACGTCATGGAGGGTCGTCCGATCTGGCCGGTGCGCGTGGGTGCGCCGCTCGAGGGCCGCCTCTATCGCCTGTGCGGCATCGATCCGGGCACGCCGATGGGGTGGAAGGCGTACGCGACGGCGCTCATCGTGTTCAACGCCCTCGGGGCGCTCGCGGTGTACGCCTTGCAGCGCCTGCAGCTGTGGCTGCCGCTCAATCCGCAGCATTTCGCGAATGTCTCCGCCGACTCCTCGTTCAACACCGCGGTGAGCTTCGCCACCAACACCAACTGGCAGGGATACTCCGGCGAGTCCGCGATGAGCGATCTCACGCAGATGGCGGGGCTCGCCGTGCAGAACTTTCTCTCCGCGGCGACCGGGATCGTCGTCGCCATCGCTCTCGTTCGCGGGTTCGTGTTGCGCGAAGCTAAGGCAATCGGAAACTTCTGGGTCGACGTGACGCGCGCGACGCTCTATATCCTGCTGCCCCTCGCGTTCGTGCTCGCTCTGATCTTCGTCTCCCAGGGCGTCGTGCAGAGCCTCAGCGCGGACAAGGACGTGACGACCCTCGAGCTGCTGCATTACACGCAACCGAAAGTGGATGCGGCCGGCAATCCGATCAGCGACAAGGCGGGCAATCCGGTCATGCAGAGCATGGCAACGCATACCCAGACCCTGCCGATGGGCCCGGTTGCCTCGCAGGAGGCCATCAAGCAGCTCGGCACCAACGGCGGCGGCTTCTTCAATGCCAACTCGGCCCATCCGTTCGAGAACCCGACACCGCTCACCGACTTCCTGCAGATCCTGGCCGAGATTCTCATTCCGGCGGCGCTCACGTACTCCTTTGGGCACATGGTCGGTGATACCCGCCAGGGCTGGGCACTGCTCGCGGCGATGATCGTTCTGTTCGTGTCGCTCGCCTGCATCATCGTGCACAGCGAGCAGCTCGGCAACCCGCGGATCGCGCGGCTCGGCGTCGATCAGGCGGCGAGTGCCCTGCAGCCCGGCGGTAACATGGAGGGGAAGGAGGCGCGCTTCGGCATCGGCGCGTCCGCGCTCTTCGCCACGACGACGACCAGCACGTCGTGCGGTGCGGTGAACGCCATGCACGATTCGTTCACGCCGCTCGGGGGCTTCGTGACCCTCTTCAACATGATGCTCGGTGAGGTCGTGTTCGGCGGCGTCGGCACGGGACTCTACTCCATGTTGATCTTCGCCGTCATCGGCGTGTTCATCGCAGGCCTGATGATCGGGCGGACGCCCGAGTATCTCGGCAAGAAGATCGAGGCGTTCGAGATGAAGATGAGCTCGATCGCGATCCTCGTCATGCCCTTCATCGTGCTGCTCGGTACGGCGGTGGCGGTGAGCATTGCGCCGGGCAAGGCAGGCGTTGCGAATCCCGAGGCGCATGGGTTCTCGGAGATCCTCTATGCGTTCACCTCGGCGAGCAACAACAACGGCAGCGCCTTCGCTGGCATCTCGGCGGACACGCCTTTCTACAATACGGCGCTCGGGCTCGTGATGTGGCTCGGCCGCTACTGGCCGATCGTCGCGGTGCTCGCGATCGCCGGCTCGTTTGCAGCCAAGAAGCGGGTGCCGGTGACGGCAGGCACCATGCCCACTCACGGACCGACCTTCGTCGTGCTGCTGATCGGCACGGTGCTGCTGGTCGGCGCCCTCACGTTCGTGCCGGCGCTCGCGCTCGGTCCGGTGATCGAGCATCTGATGCTCTGGGGCGCCTGACATGGCTCGAAAGATCCTGCAATCCGGGATGCCGGGTCGACCCTCACCGCCCGTCCAGCGTGCACCGGCGGCTGGACGGCGCCGGCTCTCGATGTTCGATCGGACGCTGATGTGGCCTGCGGTCCTCGACGCCTTCGGCAAGCTCGATCCCCGCATCCAGTGGCGCAATCCGGTGATGTTCGTCGTCTTCGTCGGGAGCGTGGTGACGACGGCGCTTTGGCTCCAGGCGCTCGCCGGGCGGGGCGAGGCACCCGCCTGGTTCATCTTGACCGTGGCCATCTGGCTGTGGTTCACGGTGCTGTTCGCCAATTTCGCGGAAGCGCTCGCCGAAGGGCGCAGCAAGGCACAGGCGGCCTCGCTTCGCGGTCTCAAGCAGACCGTCTCGGCGAAGAAGCTTGCCGACCCGCGGGACCGTACGCGGCATTCGAGCGTACGGGCGGACGAGCTGCGCCGGGGCGACATGATCCTCGTCGAGACCGGTGACTACATCCCCGCGGACGGAGAGGTGGTCGAGGGCGCGGCGTCGGTCGACGAAAGCGCGATCACCGGCGAGTCCGCGCCCGTCGTCCGCGAATCCGGAGGCGATTTCTCCGCCGTCACCGGCGGCACGCGCGTGCTGTCGGACTGGATCATCGTGACGGTCACCGCCAATCCCGGGGAGACTTTCATCGACCGGATGGTCGCGATGGTCGAGAGCGCGAAGCGCCAGAAAACGCCGAACGAGATCGCGCTCACCATCCTGCTCGTCGCGCTGACGCTGGTGTTCCTGTTCGCCACGGCGACGTTGCTGCCGTACTCGCTGTACAGCGTGGCGGTCGCCAAGCTCGGCATACCGGTGACGATCACGGCCTTGATCGCGCTGCTGGTCTGCCTCATCCCGACGACGATCGGCGGTCTGCTGTCGGCGATCGGTGTCGCGGGCATGAGCCGCATGCTGCAGGCAAACGTCATCGCCACCTCCGGGAGGGCCGTGGAGGCCGCGGGGGACGTGGACGTGCTGCTGCTCGACAAGACCGGCACGATCACGCTCGGCAACCGTCAAGCGGCGGCGTTCGTCCCGGCTCAGGGCGTCTCGGAGGAGGAGCTCGCCGGCGTGGCGCAGCTCGCCTCGCTCGCCGATGAGACCCCCGAAGGCCGCAGCATCGTGGTGCTCGCGAAGCAGCGCTTCAATCTGCGCGAGCGCGATTTGCGCGCGCTGTCCGCCGTGTTCGTCCCCTTCTCGGCGCACACGCGCATGAGTGGCGTCGATATCGGGGAGCGACAGATTCGCAAAGGGGCGCCGGATGCCATCCGCAAGCACGTGGAGAGCCTCGGCCAGGCGTTCCCGAAAGGCATTCTCGCCACGGTGGAGAGCATCGCCCGCCGCGGAAGCACTCCGCTTCTGGTCAGCGACGGCGCGAGGGTGCTCGGGATCATCGAGCTCAAAGACATCGTCAAGGGCGGCATCAAGGAGCGTTTCGTCGAGCTGCGCCGCATGGGCATCAAGACCATCATGATCACGGGCGACAACAAGCTGACGGCTGCGGCCATCGCCGCCGAGGCGGGGGTCGATGACTTCCTCGCCGAGGCCACCCCCGAGGCGAAACTGCATCTCATTCGCGATCATCAGGCGCAGGGCAGGCTCGTCGCCATGACCGGCGATGGTACGAATGACGCCCCCGCGCTCGCGCAAGCCGACGTGGCCGTCGCCATGAACACCGGGACGCAGGCCGCGAAAGAGGCCGGCAACATGGTCGACCTCGACTCGAACCCGACCAAGCTCATCGAGGTGGTCGAGACCGGCAAGCAGATGCTGATGACCCGCGGGGCGCTCACGACGTTCAGCATCGCCAACGACGTGGCCAAGTATTTCGCGATCATCCCGGCGGCGTTCGCGACCACCTATCCCCAGCTCGATGCGCTCAACGTCATGCGGCTCGCGAGCCCCTTCTCGGCGATCCTCGCGGCCGTCATCTTCAATGCGCTCATCATCGTCGCGCTGATTCCGCTCGCACTGAAGGGCGTGCGGTACCGGGCGCTCGGCGCCGCGGTGCTGCTCCGGCGCAACTTGCTTGTCTATGGACTCGGCGGGATCGCCGCTCCCTTCGCGGGGATCAAGCTCATCGACATGGGGCTTGCGCTCGTGCACCTCACGTGAAGGAAGGATCGCATGAACACGCTGATTCGGCCGGCGCTCGTGCTTCTCGTCATCATGACGCTGATCACGGGCATCGCCTATCCGCTGGTGCTCAGCGGATTGGCGCACTGGATCTTCCCGGAGCAAGCGGCGGGTAGCGTCATCGTCAAGGACGGCCGCCCCATCGGCTCGCGATTGATCGGACAGGCTTTCAGCGATCCGAGATACTTCTGGAGCCGCCCGTCGGCGACGGCCCCGCAGCCGTACAACGGACTCGGCTCGACGGGCTCGAATCTGGGGCCCCTCAACCCGGCTTTGACGGATGCCGTCAAGGCGAGAATCGATGCGCTGCACGCGGCCGACCCGGGCAACCGCGCGCCCATTCCGGTCGATCTGGTGACGGCGTCCGCAAGTGGCCTCGATCCGGATATCAGCCTCGCGGCGGCCGACTACCAGGCGCCCCGCATCGCACGGGTGCGGGGGCTCGATCTCGCAGCGGTGCGGGCGCTCATCGACACCCATGCCGAAGGGAGATGGCTCGGCTTCCTCGGGGAGCCGCGCGTCAATGTGCTCGAGCTCAATCTGGCGCTCGATGCGCTCAAGTGACACGATAGCCCGATGATGGGCGAAGCGCGGCCGGACCCGGACAAGCTGCTCGCGCAAGTCCAGGCGGAGGAAGCCCGGGCCAAGCGCGGGCGGCTGCGCATTTTCTTTGGCGCCTCGGCCGGCGTCGGCAAGACCTACTCGATGCTGGAGGCGGCCCGCGGAGCCCGCTCGGCGGGCACCGATGTGGTGGTCGGCTACGTCGAGCCGCACCGCCGCGTGGAGACGGAGCGTCTGCTCGAGGGGCTCGAGCGGCTGCCCACGGTCGCCGTTCTCTACCGGGGCATCCGGCGCAACGAATTCGATCTCGACGCCGCGCTCGAGCGCCGGCCGGCGATCCTCCTCGTCGATGAGCTCGCGCATTCCAATCTCACCGGGGGCGAGCCGCCGCCGCGGCACCCGAAGCGCTGGCAGGACGTCGAGGAGCTGCTCGACGCCGGCATCAACGTCTGGACGACCGTCAATGTCCAGCACCTCGAGAGCCTGAACGATCTCATCGCGCAGATCACCGGCGTACGCCAGCGCGAGACGCTGCCGGACCACGTGTTCGACGAGGCGGACGAGGTCGAGCTCATCGATCTGCCTCCCGACGATCTGCTCGCGCGCCTGCGGGCCGGCAAGGTGTACATCGCGGACGAGGCCGCGAATGCCGTGGAGCGGTTCTTTCGCAGGCCGAACCTCATGGCGCTGCGCGAGATCTCGTTGCGCCGCGTCGCCGATCGCGTCGAGGCGGCGGCCCGCGCCTCCGCGCCCGCGGGCGAGCAGTCCCGGCCGCGCCTCGCGGGCGAGCGCATTCTCGTCGCCACCGGCCCCGATGCGCAGTCTGAGCAGCTGGTGCGCGCGGGCAAGCGGCTCGCCGATGCGCTCGACGCGGACTGGACGGTGGTATACGTGGAGACCCCGGCGCTGCTCAAGCTCTCCGAGACGCAGCGCAACCGCCGCATCGAGCTGCTCCGCCTCGGAGAATCGCTGGGCGCGGAGACCGTCACACTCGATGGGCCGACGGCGACGGAGGCACTGCTCGAGTACGCCGCGACGCGCAATGCGACGCGCATCCTCGTCGGCAGTCCGAAGCGCTCCGGCTTGAAGGCCTTGCTGCGGCCGTCCACGGCGACGGAGCTTGCGCGGCGTGCGCCCGGGTTCGACGTGATCATCGTTGCGCCCTCCGACCGCGCAGCGCAGAGCGAGCCGCGTGGAGCGGCGCTTGCAGGGATCCCGCGCCAGATTCGCTGGGGCCGCTACGCGTGGGCCGTCGCGGTGAGCGGCGCTTGCACCGCGATGGCCTTCGCGATGTTCCCGCACTTCGAGCTGGTCAATCTCGTGATGGTCTACCTGCTCGGCGTGACCGTCGCCGGCTTGAGGCTCGGCCGGGGCCCCGCCGTGCTCACCACCGTGCTCAACGTCGCCGCGTTCGACTTCTGCTTCGTCCCGCCGCGGTTCGACTTCGCGGTCTCCGACGCCCAGTACCTTCTGACGTTCGCCGTGATGCTGATCGTCGGCCTCGTGATCGCCAATCTGATGGCGAGCGTGCGGCAGCAAACGCGCGTCTCGGGCGCGCGCGAGCGGCGCACGGCGCTGCTCTACGCGATGAGCCGCGAGCTCGCGGCCACGAGGGGCATGGAGCACATCGCTCGAGTGGCGGTGCGCCACGTCGCCGAGGTCTTCCAGTGCCGCGCCGTGGTGCTCCTCCCGGATGCCGCGGGCAAGGTGCGCTACCCGCAGGAGCCTGCCCTCGAGCAGTCGCTGCGAGGCGCCGATCTCGCCGTGGCGCAGTGGGTAGCCGATCACGGCCGGCAGGCCGGGCTCGGCACGGACACCCTGGCGGCCGCACCGGCACTCTATGTGCCGCTCGGAGATGCGGAGCGCCGCCTCGGCGTCATGGCCGTGCTGCCGAGCAATGCGCGTCGCGTCCTGCTCCCGGAGCAGCGGCATCTGCTCGAGACCTTTGCCGGCCAGATCGGTATCGCGCTCGAGCGCGCGCAGCTGGCCGAGGAGGCCGAGTCGGTCCGGGTCTCCGCCGAACGGGAGACCCTGCGGAACACGCTGCTCGCTTCCATCTCGCACGATCTGCGTACGCCCCTCGCCGCCATGGCCGGAGCCGGCAGCACGCTCGCGGAGCGGGGCGCATCGCTCGATGAGGCAACCCGCCTCGCGCTCGCGCGCTCGATCGAGACCCGGGCGCGCGAGATGTCCGAGCTCATCGCGAACGTCCTCGATCTGATGCGCCTCGAGTCCGGACGGATCGGGCTGCGGCTCGACTGGCAAATGCTCGACGATTTGCTGCAAGCGGCGCTTGCGAGCTTCGGCCCGCGGCTCGCGTCCTACCGCATCGACACCTCGCTCCCCGCGGGACTGCCTCCCATCTACGTCGATGCGGCGCTCATCGTCAAAGTCTTCATGAACCTGCTCGACAACGTCGTCAAGTACACGCCGCACGGTACCCGGGTAACGATCTCCGCCATCGCGGACGGTCCGCTGGTTCGCGTCACGGTGGATGACACCGGGCCGGGGCTGCCCGGCGGGGAGCCAGCGCGGCTGTTCGAGAAGTTCCAGCGGGGCGCGGAGGAGGGCTCGGCGGTCGGCGTCGGCCTCGGGCTCGCGATCTGCAGGGCGATCGTGCGAGCCCACGGCGGTGAGATCGAGGCGCACAATCGGCCGGACGGGGGCGCGCGGGTCGAGCTCACACTTCCAGCGACGGCGCCGCAGGATCCGCCGTCATGACCCAGGCGATGCATCGGATTCTCGTCGTGGAGGACGATCCCGCCATTCGGGGTGTGCTGCGGGCGCTCCTCGAATCGGAGCGCTTCCGATTCATCGAGGCTGCGACGGCGGAACGGGCGCAGATCGAGGCTCGCGCTCACAAGCCCGACCTGCTGCTGGTCGACCTGGGGCTACCCGACCAGGACGGCCTCGTGGTGATCCGGCGGGTGCGCAGCTGGTCGCCCGTGCCGATCATCGTGCTGTCCGCCCGTACCCTCGAGGAGCAGAAGATCGCAGCCTTCGATGCCGGCGCCGACGATTACGTGACGAAGCCCTTCAGCGCCGCGGAGCTTCTCGCGCGCGTACGGGCGGCGCTGCGGCGCAACGTCCGCAGCGCCGAGGTTCCGCAGGAGCTGGCCTTCGGCGGCGCGCGCATCGATCTGGCGCGCCGCACGGCGCAGGGGCCCGAGGCCGAGATTCGTCTCACGCCGCTCGAGTATCGCCTGCTCGAGTGTCTCGCGCGCCACGCCGGATTCATCGTGACGCAGAACCAGCTCGTGCGCGAGGTCTGGGGCCCCGAGCATCTCGGCGACACGCGGAGCCTCAGGGTCTGCGTCAAGAATCTGCGGGCGAAGCTCGAGCCGGATCCGCACCGGCCTGCGTACCTGTTGACCGAGCCCGGGCTCGGATATCGGCTGCGGCCGGACTAGCGCTGCCGGATCCGTGTCCGGCTCTCCGGCGGCCCGGGAGCGACTCCCGCCGGACTCGGGCAATGCGTCGTGGCGAGGCCCGCGAGCTCGTGGCCGCGCCGGAAATCGCGGATGTGCCGACTCATCCAGTCCCGCGCCTCATCCGCATTCCCCCGCTCGAGCGCTTCTCGAATGCGGCGCTGGGCGGTGAGGATGCGCGCCCGCGCCTGGGGAACCCGGTCGATCATCGCCCGGAGCGATGGTTGGAGGAGCTGCAGCAGCGGCTCCTGCGCGAGGATCAGCACCCGGTTGCGGGTTGCCTCGCCGATGGCGCGGAAGAACGCCGCCACGTGCTGTGCCGCGAGCTCGGTGTCTGCGTGATCCTCGGCAAAGCGCTGCGCCGCGGCACCGATGCGCTCCAGGCTCGCGCGTGTGCGCCGATGCGCGGCGGATTCGGCGATCGGAGGCTCGAGGATCGTGAGCGCTTCCCAGACGTCGAGATAGGTCACCTCGTGCAGCGCGAGGGCGCGGCTCACGCCCTGGGCGATGAGGCTCGGCGTCGGGCGCGTCACCGCAAACCGCTTGGAGCCCGGACGGCGCACGAGCAGTCCGCCCGACTGCAGCTCGCGCAGCGCTTCCCGGACGGTGGAGCGGTGCACGCCGAACTGGTGCGCGAGCTCCGTCTCCGGCGGGAGGCGGTCGCCATCGCGCAGCGTGCGATCGAGGATACGGTCGCGAAGCTGGTCGGCCACCTGCCGGTAGGCCGGCTCGGAGCGTATCGGCGCGAACTCGATGCTCGAGCTCCGGTCGCGACGCTCGAGCCGCGCCTCCACGCTCAAGCCGCGCTCTCCACGAGCTCCCGTCCGATCAGCATTCGGCGGATCTCCTGTGTGCCGGCGCCGATCTCGTAGAGCTTCGCATCCCGCAGCAAGCGTCCGGCCGGATAATCGTTGATGTAGCCGTTCCCACCGAGGATCTGGATGGCGTCGAGCGCGGCGCGGGTCGCGTGCTCGGCGGCAAACAGGATGCACCCTGCGGCGTCCCGGCGGGTGATGCGGCCCTCATCACACGCCCGGGCCGCGGCGTACACGTAGCCGCGGCTCGCGTTGAGCGCCGTGTACGAGTCGGCGAGCTTGGCCTGGATCAGCTGGAAGCTGCCGATCGGCTGCCCGAACTGGCGCCGCTCGCGCGCGTAAGGCAGCGCCAGATCGAGTGCCGCGGCGGCGAGTCCGAGCGGCCCTCCGGCGAGCACGACACGCTCGAAGTCGAGCCCGCTCATCAGCACGCGCGCTCCCCCATTCTCCCGGCCGAGCACGTTCTCGACCGGCACCTCGCAGCTCTCCAGGACGAGCTCGCAGGTGCTCGAGCCACGCATGCCGAGCTTGTCGAGCTTCTGGGCCGTCGAGAAGCCCTTGAATCCCCGCTCGAGGATGAACGCCGTGACCCCGCGCGAGCCTGCGGCCGGATCCGTCTTGGCGTAGACGACGAGCACATCGGCGTCCGGGCCGTTCGTGATCCACATCTTGCGTCCGGTGAGGACGTACCGGTCGCCCTTGCGAACCGCATGCGTCTGCATCGAGAGCACGTCCGAGCCGGAGGCGGGCTCCGACATGGCGAGCGCGCCGACGTGCTCGCCGGTGATGAGCTTCGGCAGGTACCGCGCGCGCTGCGCATCGGAGCCGTTGAGCCGCAGCTGGTTGACGCAGAGGTTCGAGTGCGCGCCATAGGAGAGTCCGACGGAGCCCGATGCCCTCGAGATCTCCTCCATCGCGATCGCATGTGCGAGATAGCCGAGCCCCGCGCCTCCCCAGCGCTCGGGTACCGTGATGCCGAGCAATCCCTGCTCTCCGAGCAGGGGCCACAGGGAGCGTGGAAACTCGTTCGACTGATCGATGCCTGCCGCGAGCGGCGCGATTCTTTCCTGTGCAAGCCG
>JASHYG010000218.1 GCA_030043215.1 Gammaproteobacteria bacterium | reverse complement strand
AGTTCCACATCATCCAGCCGGTCGTCGTGTAGAAGAACAGCCGCTCCCCGGGGCGCATGTCCATCTGGAAATTGAGCGCCTTCAACTGCTCGATGAGGATGCCGCCGTGGCTGTGCACGATGGCCTTCGGCAGGCCCGTGGTGCCGGAGGAGAAGAGGATCCACAGCGGATGTCCGAACGGCACCTGCTCGAAGCGGAACTCACTCGCCGCAACCGGCGGGCGCTCGATGAGCTCGTCCCAGAAGAGCGTGTGAGTCGAGAATGGCGTCCGCTCGTGGGCGTTGAGATACGGCACGCACACGACGTGCTCGAGAGATGAGAGCTCGCCGATGATCTTCGCGAGCTCTCCCCGCCGGTCGAAGGGCTTCGCGGCGTACTGATAGCCGTCGACGCAGAAGAGCAGCTTCGGCGAGAGCTGCGTGAACCGGTCGAGCACCCCGCGCGTGCCGAACTCCGGCCCGCAGCTCGTCCAGATCGCCCCGATGCTCGCCGTGGCGAGCAGGGCGATGAGCGCCTGCGGGATGTTCGGTATGTATGCGGCGACCCGGTCGCCGGGCTCGATGCCGAGCTTGCGCAGCTCCGTAGCCAGCACCCTCACCCGATTCCCGAGGTCCTGCCAGGAGATCCGGCTGAGCGGCGTGCGCTCCGAGAGATGATAGACGGCATCCGCGCCGGGCCTCTCGTGACGCAGCGCGTGCTCGGCGTAATTGAGCCTCGCGCCCGGAAACCATTCGGCCCCGGGCATCTCCCGCCGCCCGAGCACGCGCTCGTACGGCGAGGAGGCCTGCACTCCGCAGTACTCCCAGATCGATGCCCAGAAGGCATCGAGGTCCCCGACCGACCAGCGCCAGAGCTCATCGTAGGTCTCGAACCGGAGCTTGCGCGTGCGCTCGAGCCAGCGCCGATACGCCGTGAGATTGGACCGCTCGACCCATTCCGGGCTCGGCGTCCACAGCAGATCGCCTTCTCTGACCATGGAACCCTTCGACTCGAAGCTGAACGGGAATGTCTACGTGCCGGCGAGGCGGCTCAAGGACCGCCGCTTACCGCGACCGCAGGCCGGCCGGCCGCCGCGTGGCGCAGCGGCGGCCGCACCAGCACGAGCGCGATCGCCCCGGCAAAGCACCAGGCCGCGAGTATATAGAACGTCGGCGCATAGCTGCCCAGCGCGTCGTACACGACTCCGCCGAGCACCGAGGCGACGAAGCTGACGATGGTGTTGAGCGCCCCGGCGATCCCCGCGGCGGCCGCAAAGACCTCGGTTCCGTAGTAGTTGCTCAACGTGGTCATCATGCAGACGAGGCCACCGCCGAACCCGAACCCGACGCACAGCGAGAAGGCGTAGACGCTGAGCATGCTCCTCGGGTCGATGACGAGGACCAGGCCGATGCCGAACACCGCCGCGGTGACCGCCCAGATGTAGCGAGGGTCGATGATGTCCCCGAACAGCGCGAGCGCGGCCTTGCCGAGGAGCGCCGATCCCGTCGTGACGCTCAGGGCAAGGGCCGCCTGCGCCGTCGTGAAGCCGAGGTCGTTCAGGTGCAGCACGCCTTGCGCCATGAAGAGCGTGAATCCGGCGCTGCCGCCGCACAGGGCGAGCACCATGATCCAGAACCGTCCCGACCGCAGCACCTCCGCGAACGGCCAGACCTCGTGAGTGATGAACGACGGGCGTGGCGGCATCTTCGCTGCTTTGGAGGAACGCGCGGGCCGGGGCCCGCCATCGGGCTCCTGGCCGAGATCCGACGGTCTCTCGCGGATGAAGACTAGAGCGATCACGGCGGCGACCGCGGCGAGCGCGGCGAACAGCCACCACCCAGCGCGCCAGTTGCCGCCCGCGTGCACGATGACTCGGTTCAGCATCCGCGCAGCGAACAGCCCCCCGAACGCGCCCCCCGAATAAACGAGGGATATCGCGAGCGCGCGGCGGCGCACGAACCACAGGACGACTCCCGGCTGAACGCCGAACACGCCCCCGGCGCACACGCCGAACGCAATCACGAACCCGAAGACGATCACGGCGCCGAGCGCCGAATTCACGACGGTCGCCATGAGCACGCATCCGGCGAGAATCAGCAGGCTGCCGAAGACGACGGTCATCCGAACGCCGAACCGGCGCACGAGGACCGCGATCAGCACGGACGGGACGGCCGACATGACCGTGTACACCGAGTACGGCATGCCGGCGAGGGTCCGCGAGAGATGCAGCTGCTGTGCCATGCCCGCGTTCATGACGGGCGAGCCGTAGGCCGCGAACGCAATGTTGATGAACACGATCACCCAGAACGCGGCGATCAGCTTCCACCCGTAAAAACCGCTCTTCTTCATGTCCCCCTCCTCATGCTCGAGCGCGCCCGCTGCGGGGCGTGACCGATGAGGCCTCGTGCCGGCCAGTATCGAGCCCTGGACCGAGCCCTGAGCCGTGCCAGTATCGAGCCCTGCGAGCCCGACCGGCGAGCAGTGCTCGCCACGGCCCTGGAGTCCGATTATTGCACGAACCCGCGTAGGGCCTCCGCCGGCCCGCGCAGGGCCCGCGCCGGCCCGCGATACACGGTAAGATTCCGTACGATGTTCGCCTACCTGCCCCCCGCAACGCGCGGCCTCCTCAGCGCCAACGTCGCGATATTCCTCCTCCAGTACCTCACTCACAACGACTACACCGACCTCTTCGCGCTGGAGCCCCTGGGGCCCTCCTTCCACCTCTGGCAGCTCGTGACGTATGCGTTCCTGCACGAGGGCCTCGCGCACATCTTCTTCAACATGTTCGCGCTCTACATGTTCGGGGGCCCGCTCGAGCAGTACTGGGGCAGCCGGCGCTTCCTCCTGTTCTACTTCGTGTGCGTGCTCGCCGCGGGGGTCACGCAGCTCACCACCACCCACCTCGCGGGCCTCGACGAGGAGACCATCGGAGCCTCCGGCGGGATCTTCGGCCTGCTGCTCGCCTTCGCGTTCTACTTTCCGCGGCAGAGGCTGATGGTGCTCTTCCTGCCGATCGCCGTGCCGGCCTGGCTGTTCGTGACGGGATATGCGCTGCTCGAGCTCACTCTCGGGGTCACCGGGAGCGAGTCGGGCGTCGCGCACTTCGCGCATCTCGGGGGAATGCTGGGCGGAATTCTGGTCATCCTCTACTGGCGGATGCAGGGCCGCGCGCGGCGCCGGCCCTGGTAGCCGCTCCGCCCCCGGAGCCGGGGTAGTGCAAGCTTCCGGCACCGCTTAGAATCGCCGCCCGGCAAGGGAACTTTTTTACAACCGGCTGCCTCAGAGCAGCGAGCCCATGATCAAATCCGAACATCTCTGCAAGCGCTACGAGTCCCTCACGGCCGTGGACGACGTGAGCTTCGAGGTCCGCCCGGGGGAGGTCCTCGGATTCCTCGGGCCAAACGGCGCGGGCAAGACGACCACGATGCGGATGCTTGCGGGCTTCATCGCTCCCACCTCGGGCCAGGCGAGCATCTGCGGCCACGACGTGGAGCAGGACGCGCTCGCGGCCAAGAGCTGTCTCGGCTACCTTCCCGAGGGTGCGCCGGCGTACGGCGAGATGCCCGTGCGGCGCTTCCTGGAGTTCATCGCGGACCTGCGCGGACTCTCCGGTGCCCGCCGGGCCCGGCTCGGCTACGTCATCGACCGGCTGCAGCTCGAGGAGGTGCTCGGCCAGACGATCGACACCCTCTCGAAGGGGTTCCGGCGGCGCGTCGGCCTCGCGCAGGCGATCATGCACGATCCACCGGTCCTGCTGCTCGATGAGCCGACCGATGGACTCGACCCGAACCAAAAGCACGAGGTCCGCACGCTCATCAACGAGATGGCGCGCGACAAGATCATCGTCATCTCGACCCACATCCTCGAGGAGGTCGATGCCGTCTGCACCCGCGTGATCATCGTTGCGCGCGGGCGCATCGTGGCGGACGACTCCCCGCAGGGACTCGCGGCCCAGTCGCGCTATCACAATGCGGTGTCCGTCCGGCTCGAGCGCCCCGAGCACTTGACGGCGATGCGGGCGGCGATGGCTGCGCTGCCCGCCGTGGCGGAGGTGGAGGTGAGCGACCGGGAGTCGCGCCTCACCGCCCTGCCGCGCCGCGGGTCCGAGATTCTTCCGGCGGTGAGCGAGCTCGCCGCCCGCCGCGGCTTTGCGTTAAAGGAGCTGCACCTGGAGTCCGGGCGGCTCGACGAAGTGTTTCGCACCATAACGGCTTGAGAGGCTCATCAAGACTATGCGCAACGTGGCCATCATCGTGCGCCGCGAGCTCGGCAGCTATTTCGCGACGCCGATCGCCTACATCTTCATCGTGATCTTCCTGGTGCTCGCGAGCTGGTTCACCTTCTACCTCGGCGGCTTCTACGAGCGCGCCCAGGCCGACCTCGATCCCTTCTTCAGCTTCCACCCCTGGCTGTACCTGTTCCTCATTCCCGCCATCTCGATGCGCCTGTGGGCCGAGGAGCGCAAGAGCGGCAGCATCGAGCTGCTGATGACCCAGCCCGTGACGCTCTGGCAGGCCGTGGCGGGCAAGTTCATCGCCGCCTGGATCTTCGCGGGCATCGCGCTCGCGCTCACCTTCCCGCTCTGGATCACCGTCAACTACCTCGGCAGCCCCGACAACGGCGCGATCCTCGCCGCCTACGTCGGCAGCTTCCTGCTCGCGGCGGGATTCCTCGCGGTGGGCTCCTTCATGTCGGCGCTCACGCGCAACCAGGTCGTCGCGTTCATCTTGGGCGTCGTCGGCTGCTTCGTGCTGCTGCTCGCGGGCTACCCGATGGTCATCGATGCCTTCCACTCGTGGCTGCCCCAGACGCTCGTCGATGCCATCGCGTCGCTCTCGCTCCTCACCCATTTCGACTCGATCGAGAAGGGGGTGCTCGACGTGCGGGACCTCATCTACTTCGCGATGCTCATCGCGTACTTCCTGATCGCGACCGCCGTCGTGCTCGACGTGCGCAAGGCCGAGTAGCCCCGCCATGAACAAGAGACTGACCATGGGGGCCGGCGCGCTCATCGCGCTCGCGCTGCTGCTCGCGGGAATCACGATCCTCCTGAACCGCGCGGTGCGCGGCTGGCGGATCGATCTCACCCAGAACCACCTGTACACCACCGCGCCCGGCACCGATCGCATCCTCGAGAGCTTGAAGGAGCCCATCAACCTGTACTTCTACTTCAGCTCCGCCGCGGCTGACCAGTATCCGCAGATCAAGACCTACGCGGGCCGCGTGCAGGATCTGCTCGACGAGCTCGCGGACCGCGCGCACGGGAAGCTCCGCCTGCACATCATCGATCCGCAGCCCTTCTCCGACGATGAGGACCGCGCCTCCGATCTCGGAGTGCGCGCGGTGCCGCTCGGCTCGACGGGACAGTCGCTCTACTTTGGGCTAGCAGGCACCAACTCGACGGACGGCCACGCGGCCATCGCGTTCTTCGATCCGAACCAGGAGCGGTTCCTCGAATACGACATCATGAAGGTCGTCTACCAGCTCGCAACGCCCGAGAAGCCGGTGATCGGCTGGCTCTCGAGCCTGCCCATGCAGGGCGGCTTCGATCCGGCGACGGGGCAGACGCGCGAGCCGTGGGTCGTGTTCGATCAGGCGCAGCAACTGTTCAAGGTACAAACGCTCGAGAGCAGCCTCACCCGCATCGACCCCTCGATCCGCGTCCTGGTGCTGGTGCATCCCAAGAATCTCCCTCCCGCGGCGCTCTACGCCATCGACCAGTACGCGCTCAGCGGCGGACGCATCCTCGCGTTCGTCGATCCTCTCTCGGAGCAGGACACCTCGGGCGCCGACCCATCGAACCCGGTCGCCGCGCTCACCGCCGACCGCTCCTCGCACCTCGAGCCGCTGCTCTCCGCGTGGGGAGTGGACTTCGATCCGAAGGAGGTCATCGGCGACGCCGAGCACGCGCTCAGCGTCACCTTGCGCGAAGGCGAGGCGCCCGTCCGTCATCTCGGCGTCCTGGGGCTCGACCGCTCGAGCCTCAATCCCACGGACGTGATCACGGCGGGACTATCCAGCGTCAACGTCGCGACCGCGGGCTATTTGCAGCCGAAGCCGGGGGCAACCGTCAAATTCGAGCCGCTGCTGCAAACGGGTGCCGACTCCGCGCCGATCGCGGCGAGCCGGTTCGTCATGCTGTCCGATCCCTCGACCCTGGAGGACGGCTTCCGTCCCACGGGCCAGCGCTACGCGATCGCCGCCCGCGTGACGGGCATGGTGAAGTCCGCTTACCCGGCGGGGCCCCCTGCCGGCGTCCAGCCGATCCCCGGCGAGACGCCGCTCAAGGCCTCGGTGCAGCCGCTGAATCTCATCGTGGTTGCGGACTCGGACATGCTCGCGGATTTCCTGTGGGTACGCGAGCAGGATCTGTTGGGGCAGCGCCTCGTCCAGCCCTGGGCGAGCAATGGCGACTTCGTGTCGAACGCCCTGGACAACCTGAGCGGCAGCGACGACCTGATCAGCGTGCGCGGCCGCGCGGCCTTCACGCGGCCGTTCACCAGAGTCGAGCAGCTCCGCGCGGCGGCCGACGAGCGCTATCGCGCGAAGGAGCAGGAGCTCGAGACGGAGCTCCACCAGACCGAGGACAAGCTCTCGGCGCTGCAATCGCAGCGTAACGACAAGACGGCCTTGATCCTCACGCCGCAGCAGGAGCAGGAGCTCGAGCAGTTCCAGCAGGACAGGGGCCGCATCCGCAAGCAACTGCGCGCGGTGCAGCTGAGCCTCAATGAGGACATCAACCGCCTGGGCACCACGCTCGAGGTCATCAACATCATCGCAGTGCCGGCGCTGTTCGCCGCCATCGCTCTGCTGATCGGCTGGCGGCGCCGCAGAAGGATGTCTGCCCTCGCGAGACCGCCCGCGTCGGCGCGCTCCGCGCCGGTGAGTGCCGCCGGAGGCCCCGATCGATGATGAGACTCACCTCGCGCGGTCTCGCCGCGCTCCTCGCCGCCGGAGTCGTCGTCATCGCGCTTGCGTTGTGGGTGTCCTCGCGCAAACCCTCGGAGAGCCCGTCGCAGGCCGGCGAGCTCGTCCTGCCGGGGCTCGAGAGCTCGGTCAACGGCATCACCGAGGTGCGGATCCGCAAAGGGGACGGGACCCGGACGACCCTGACGAAGGGCGCGACCGACTGGATCATCGGCGAGCGAGGCTTCCCCGCCGACTCGAGCCTCGTGCGCAAGCTCCTGCTCGATCTCGCCGACCTCAAGATCGTCGAGGAGAAGACCAGCGATCCCGCGAGCTATGCCGAGATCGGCGTCGAGGAGGTGAGCTCGCCGCGGTCGAGCGGCACTCTCATCGATCTCGTCGAGCCCGGCAAGACGGTGAGCCTCATCGTCGGCAAGCCCTCCGGGATGCAGTCGAGCTACGTGCGAGTCGCGGGCGCCAAGCAGAGCCTCCTCGCCTCGCCCCAAGTGATCCCCGACGCCGATCCGCGCCGCTGGCTCGACCACAGCGTCATCGATCTGCCGGAGACGCGTGTCGAGCAAGTGCGAGTGCAGCCCGCATCGGGCCCCGCCTACACGGTGCTGCGGGGCTCGGCACAGCAGCTCGACTTCACCGTGCCCGACCTTCCAAAGGGTCGGAAGCTCTCGAGCGTCTCGGCGGCCAACCCCGTGGCGAGCGCTCTGTCCTCGCTCACGCTCGATGATGTCCGCAAGGCTGACGGTTCCGCGGCGAATCCGGTCCATGCCACCTTCCAGACGTTCGACGGGCTCACCGTCGATGTGGCCGGCCGGGCCGACGGCAACAACCGCTACATCACGATCAGCGCGAAATCCACCTCGAAGGGCACCGCGGATGAGGCGCAGAAGCTCGATGCGCGCTTCGCGGGCTGGGACATCGAGATTCTCGGCTACCAGTACGACTCCCTGTTCCAGCCGCTCGAGGGGCTCCTCGAGAAGCCGGCCGCGGCGGCGAAGACCCCGTCCAAAGCCAGAAGGACCAAGCCGAAGTCCGCGAAGGAGAAGGCGGCGAGCTGAGGCGCGCCGGGCTCGGGCAGCTCCTGCGTTGTGCCCTGGCGGAGCCTGCGCGGACAGCGCAGCTGGCCGCGGTTGGCCGCAGCCGCGGCCAGTCGCTATATTATTGCTCGGGCCACGCGAGGAGCACTCCCATTAGCAAGCATGTCGTCGTGCGCGAGATCGCGCGAGCGGACCCCGCCGTCATCTCGGCGCTGGGCAGTTATGGCGTCGCCACCGTGCACGAGGCCCAGGGCCGCACGGGGCTGCTCGCCGAGTACATGCGGCCGATCTATCCAGGCGCCTCGCTCTGCGGGTCGGCCGTGACCGTGCTCGTGACGCCGGGTGACAACTGGATGATCCACGTCGCCGTCGAGGTGTGCCGGCCGGGCGACGTGCTGGTGGTCGCCCCGAGCTCTCCCTGCAACGACGGCTACTTCGGCGACCTGCTCGCGACCTCCCTGCAGGCGCACGGCGTCCGCGGCCTCATCATCGATGCCGGCGTGCGCGATGTCGCGACGCTCAAGGAGATGAAATTCCCCGTGTGGAGCAAGGTGATCTGGGCGCAGGGAACGGTCAAGGCGAGCCTCGGCTCCGTGAACGTGCCGCTCCTGTGCGCCGGCCAGCGGATCGAGGCCGGCGATGTGATCGTGGCGGACGACGACGGCGTGGTCGCCGTGCGGCGCGAGGAAGCCGCCACGGTTGCCCAGGCGGCCAAGAAGCGCGTGGACAGCGAGGAAGTGAAGCGCAAGCGCCTCGCGAGCGGTGAGCTCGGTCTCGACCTCTACGAAATGCGCGAGAAGTTGAAGGCGCTCGGGCTCGAGTACAAGTAATCGCGCAGCGGCAGGGGCGTGCCACGTCGCGACGCCCTACCCCGCCTGCACCGGAGCCTCCGGCTCCGCCACCCGGTCCCGCACGAACACATGCTGTGCGCGGAGCGCTCGCTGGAGCTCCGCAATGCTCACCGCGCGCGGCTGTATCCCTGCATTGGCCGCGAGAGCCGCAGCCGCGCCAGCTGCCTGGCCGGTGAGCCAGCACTGCGGGATCTCGCGCAGGAAGCCGTGCGAGTTGGCATCACAGGAGACGTGCCGGCCGCACGCGAGCAGCCCCTCGAGCCTCCTCGGCACGAGCGCGCCGTACGGCACCGAGATGACCGGAAATTTCGGCGACACCGACGGGCTCACTCCGATCTCATCGGCGAGGGGAACGCCCGCGCTCCACTGGCTGCGCTCGACGCGGCCGACGCCCGCCAGCCGGCGCGTGTGCCGCACGCCGAGCTGCGGCGCGCTCTGCAGCATGTAGGCCTGCTCGAAGCCC
>JASHYG010000217.1 GCA_030043215.1 Gammaproteobacteria bacterium | reverse complement strand
GCGCGCGAGGCCGGCGCGAAGAAGGTGTACTTCGCCTCCGCCGCCCCGCCCGTGCGCTTCCCGAACGTCTACGGGATCGACATGCCGGCGGCGAGCGAGCTCGTCGCGAGCCACCGCAGCCTCGAGGAGGTGCAGAGCTTCATTGGCGCGGACTGGCTGGTCTATCAGGATCTCGACGATCTCGTTGCGGCCTGCCGCCACGACGACGCCCAGATCACGGGTTTCGACACCTCGTGCTTCTCGGGCGAGTACGTGACCGGCGATGTCACTCAGGAGTACCTGGAGCGGCTGCAGCTCGAGCGCTCGGACGAGGCCAAGGCCCGCCGGGGCGGGGAACGGCGCGCGCCCTTGAGGGTCGTGCGCGGTTCGTGACGTGGCCGTTCGCGAGGAGCCGCGTCGCCAGATCCTGCTCGAGCTCCTGCGAGCGGCGCTTGCCGCGGTGGACGGGCGGCTCCGCACGCGCCAGGCGCTGAGCGAGCGGCCCGGATCCAGACGGACCTGGGCCGTCGCGGTGGGCAAAGCCGCATCCCGCATGGCGCTCGGGGCGAGCGACGCGCTCGGCGGCACCCTCGAGCGGGTGCTGCTCGTCACCAAGGACGGGCATGTGGACCCCGAGGCGCTCGAGCTTCCCGGGGTCGAGATCCACGAGAGCGGTCATCCCGTGCCGGATCGGCGCTCGCTCAACGCTGGCGCCCGGCTCCTGCGCTTCATCGAGGAGATGCCGCACGGGGTGCGGCCTCTGTGCCTGATCTCCGGCGGTGCCTCGAGCCTCATCGAGGTGCTCGCGCCGGGGTCGAGCCTCGAGGATCTGCAGCGGCTCAACGCCGAGGGGCTCGCGAGCGGACTTCCGATCGAGGAGCTGAACGCCCGGCGGGGGCAGATCTCGCTCATCAAGGGCGGGCGCCTCGCGGCGCACCTCACCGGGCGCGGCGCACTCGCGCTGTTCATCTCGGATGTACCGGGGGACGATCCTGCGGTCATTGGCTCGGGGTTGCTCGGCCCGGCGGCGCAGGTCGGTCCGGCCAACCCGGTGGCCGCGGCGCGCGCCGCACCGGCCGACGATATCGAGCGGATCGTCGTGGCCTCCCTCGCCGAGGCCCTGAGCGCGGTGCGTGCCCGGGCCGCGGGGCTCGAGGCGCAGATCCGGCCGGAGCGCTTCAGCGGCAGCGTGGGGCCGCTCGCCGTGCGCTTCGCGCACGAGCTGGCGCTCGGCTCGAGCGAGCTCAGAGCCTGGGGCGGGGAGTCGGTGCTCGAGCTGCCTGCCAGCCCCGGCCGCGGCGGCCGCAATCAACATCTCGCGCTCGAGGCGGCGCGGCTCATCGCCGGCTACGAGGACTTGGTCCTGCTTGCGGCAGGGACGGACGGGACGGATGGCCCGACCGTCGATGCGGGAGCCATCGTGGACGGGGACACCTGTGCCCGGGCCGCGAGCGCAGGCCTCGACGTGGACGATTGCCTGCGCCGCGCCGATTCGGGTGCGGCGCTCGCCGCGGCGGGTGACCTGGTGCACACCGGTCCGACCGGCACGAATGTCGGAGACCTCGTCATGGGCCTCAAGCTCTCGGACTCCGCGGCCCGCGCCTGGCTGAGCGCTCACCGGCCGGCGGTGAGCCGATGAGCCGGGCGGCATCATGCGGCTGCTGATCATCGACGACGATGCTCAGTACCGCACGCTCGTGCGGCACCACGTGACATGCCGCTGGCCCCAGGCGACATGCCTCGAGTACGACCCACAGTCCCGCGGCGCCCTCGCGCCGGAGCTTTGCGCGCACGGGTTCGATGCAGTGCTGCTCGGCGGCGCGCACGGGCTCGACTGGCTCGAGGATCTGGCGCGGCGCAGCGGATTTCCGCCGATCGTGCTGTTCACGACCCGGCGAGCCGGGGTGGAGCGCCGCGCCCGGGCGCTCGGCGCGAGCGCCGTGCTTGCAAGGGAGAAGATCGATCACGAGGCACTGATCAAGGCCGTCGGTGAGGCCGCCGAGCATCAGGCGCGCCTGCGCGCGGCGCGCGCGGCCGGCGCCGACCCTTTCCGGTTCAGCGGCGCGCGCATCCCCGGATACCGCTGCGTGCGTCGTCTCGCGCGCGGCCACATCTCGGAGCTCTATCTCGCCGAGAGCGAGCTCGATCTCGCGCTCGTCGTGATCAAGGTCGCGCGCGACCGGCTCGAGGAGAACGCGCTCGACCACACGTTCAAGCGGTTCTTGCAGGAGCACGAGATCGCGCAGCGCATCGATGCCCCCTGCGTCGTGCGCTTCTACGACCTCGGCGTGAGCGACGAGCACGCCTATCTGGTGATGGAGTATTTCCGCCGCGGCGACCTGAGCAAGCGGATCCGCGCCGGCGTCTCGCCCGCGGAGGCCCTGAGGATCGCTCTGCAGCTCGCCTGCGCGCTGCAAGCCGTCCACGAAGCCGGCGTGCTGCACAGGGATCTCAAACCAGGCAACGTCATGGTGCGCGACGACGGCTCGCTCGCCCTGATCGATTTCGGCCTCTCGAAGCAAGTGGCGCTCGAGCTCGATGCCACGGACCGCAACCTCATCTGCGGCACCCCGCACTACATGAGCCCCGAGCAGGGCCACGGGGAGCCGATCGACCCGCGCAGCGACCTCTACAGCCTCGGGGTGATCCTGTACGAGATGCTGAGCGGCCGGAAGCCCTACACCGCCGAGAATCCCATGGCGATCATCTACCTGCACCGCAAGGCGCCGCTGCCGGCCCTGCCCGAGTCCCTCGCGAGGCTGCAGCCGCTCACCTGGAAGCTGATGGCCAAGCTGCCGGCGGATCGCTTCGAGTCCGCGGCCGCGGCGGCGGCCGCGTTGCAGCAGGCGCTCGAGGATCTGTACGCGGCCGAGCTGGTGGCGTGAGTCGCTCCGAGAAGCCCGAGGTCGGCGAGATCCTGCTTGCTCCCACGCCGGCCGGATGGGTGGACGCCGCGGTCGTGCGGTGGCCCGAGCTGCTGCGCGACCATGCCGGTTGCGAGAAGAAGGCGGCCTCCACGGCGCTCTCGTTGATGTTCGCCTATCCGCACGACCGGGCGCTCGGGATGGCACTGTCGCGGCTCGCCCGGGAGGAACTCCGGCACTTCGAGCAGGTCCAGAGCCTGATGGATGCGCTCGGCGTGTCGTTCGA
>JASHYG010000216.1 GCA_030043215.1 Gammaproteobacteria bacterium | reverse complement strand
GGAGCAGGGCTCACCGGCACGGTGCGTCTCGATTACCAAGAGATCGGACGGACGTGGTGGGACCCCTACAACGTCACCTCGCGCAATCCCGTCTCGCTGGTGAACCTGCGTCTCGGGCTCGAAGGAGACGTGTGGTCCGTCACCGCGTGGTCCAAGAACCTCGGCAACACGATCTACAATGCAGAGTTCTCGCCGGGGAACGTCGGCGGATCGGGCTTCCTGTGGCGGGCGCTACCGCGCCGGTTCGGGCTTGATTTTACGTACCACTTCCGATGAGGCATGCTCCGTGCCCGGCGGCGGCCGCGGGGCCGCCGGCTTCACGCTCAGGCGCTTTTCGGAGCGTACTTGTGCTCGCCGCGGGCATTCCAGCGGTAGAGATCCTCGTTCCCGCAATGAGGGCATTTGAGCGCGCTCAAGTGATCGTCGTATAGGGGCGGAGCCGGCTTGCTGCCGTCCGGCGCGAGCGCAATGGCAATGACGAGCCCGCACGCCGCGTTCTTGCACAGCCAGCCCTCATAGAGGGTCTCCGGAACCATCTGATGCTTCGTCCTCACGTCGACGTGGCGCACGGCGGCGGAAGTCGTCGGTTTGCGCAGTGGTGTACCGCGGCTCTTGGCCGAACGTTTGATCGCCATCGGACTCTCCCGGCTTGAGGGCTCTCAGAGGAGCCTACCGCGGTTGCCTCCATTGTGCTACGTCCGGCCGGTCTCCTGACCAGCCTCTTCCGTCGCTCATCTCAAGGATGCAGCGTACCGTCGCGGCGATTGACCAGGAAGGCGCCCGGGTCGGAGATGAAATCGAGGACGATGTCGGCGAAGGCTTGCGGCCGGTCGGCGGCCAGGTCGTGTCCGGCATCGTAGAGAAAGACGAGATGGCACCGGGGAAGGAGGGCGCGCCAGCGCCGGCCGGTCTCGGGCGGTACCTCCCCATCGCGCGTGCCGAGCACGGCGAGGGTCGGGACCGTGAGTTCCGCAAAGCGCGCGACGAGCGCGAGGTCCGCCGGCGGGGCCGCCGCCGCCAGCACCAGCGCGTGAACGGCCAGCGGCCGCCGGAGGGCAAGGCGCAAGGCCTCCTCGGCAGCCTGCGCGTGGGCGAGGAGGTCGAAGCTCTCGAGATCGTCGGGGTTCCCGTCGATGGGAAGCCGGGCGGCTAGGAGCTCGCAGGCCGCGGCCGGCGGCAGGACCACGAGCGGGCGGCTCACGCGCCGAGCTCGCGGACGGCAGGCAGGATCCGAGTCCCAAACTGCTCGATGGAGGCGATAGCCTTATCCCCGCCCAATGCGGGCACCAGGTCGAGTACCCCTGCGCCGACCTCGGCATGGATGCGGCGGATTTGACCGATCACGGTTTGGGGCGCGCCGAGCAGCAGCTGCGCGTTCTCGATCCGTCCGCGGATCCCGCCCGAGAAAGCTGCGGCGACCCTTCCGCGCTGGGCGTCGTCGCGGCCGTAGTAGCCGGCCTCGGCTATGGCGGCCTCCGCCCCCTGAGACAGCGCGAGGCTGAAACTTCGCGAGCTCGCGGCCGCAGCGGCGGCAAGATCCTCCATGGCCTGGTCGTCGCTTGCCGCGACATGGAAGGGTACGCGGTAGATGATGTCGTCGGGCCGCGGCGTCCATCCGACGAGCGCGGCCTGCGACCGGTAGTGACTCGACGCCTTGGTGGCGAGGGCGAGCGTCGTCACCGCGAAGCCGAGACCGATCCGGTTCTTCGCCGCGAACTCGCCGGATTCCGGGCTCGATCCCGACATGTAGATGGGAGGATGGGGCTGCTGAATGGGCCGCGGCCAGATGCTGACGGTCTTGTACTGCCAGTAGCGGCCCTGCCAGCCGAACGGCTCGGGCTCGGTCCAGGCCATGCGAATCAGCTGCAGGGCCTCCTCGAACCGGCGCCGCGATTCCCTCGGATTGACGTTGTAGGTGATGTACTCGTTCGGCGTGCCTCGCAGCATGCCGGCGACCAGCCGGCCGCCTGAGAGGAGGTCCAGCATGGCGAACTCCTCGGCCACGCGCACCGGATTCAAAATGGGGATGTCGGCGCCGAGTAGCGCGATCTTGGCGCGCTTGACCACCTGCGTGAGGGCGCCGGCGAGCACCATGGGATTGGGCGTCATGCAGAAGGGCCCGAAGTGGTGCTCGGCGACCGTGATCCAGTCGAAGCCCACCTGGTCGGCGAGGCGGCTGTGCTCGATGGCCGTCTCGAACGTCTGCCGGGAAAGGTCGGACGAATACACCGTCACCGGCGTCGGCCAGCCACTGGGCGCAGTCGGTCCCGCATAGGTGCAGGGACTGAACAGGGCGGCCTTCATGAGCGCAGGGATGGGTCGTCAGGAGTCATGGGTAAAACGGTGGTTGGGCGGTCTGCCGGCATCGTTTCCCGTTCCCGAGCGCCTGTCAACGCTCGATACAGTGGATCGGCGCACGCTACCGCGGGCACGTCCATGATAAGCTTTGCGCTTCATCCTGATGGTCTTTCGCAGCACACGGATTTGCGCTTCGGATCGTTCTCGAGGACATGCTGACCTGGTTCGAGCGTCTGTTCGAGCCGACGGCGCGCACGCCGTCCGAGCCGCCGAGCCAGGGGCTCGCGGCGTTCTACTGGCATTACCTGCGCCAGGTTCGGTGGCTGATCGTCGCGCTGTTTGCGACCGGCCTCGCCGTCGCGATCCTGGACGTGGCCATTCCGGTCTTCATCGGCCGGGTCGTCACGCTGGTCTCCACACACCGCCCCGACCGCCTGTTCCACGAGGCAGGTTCGCAACTCCTGCTCATGGCGTTGGTCTTCCTGGTCGGCCGGCCGGTGGCGCTCCTCGCCCAGAACATCGTGACCAACCAGATCATCCATCCGGGCGTCACGAACATGATCCGGTGGCAGAACCACTGGCACGTGGTGCGGCAGAGCTGGACGTTCTTCCAGAACGACTTCGCCGGCCGGATCGCGAACCGCGTGATCCAGACCGGCCCGGCCTTGCGCGACAGTGTGGTCGCCGGCACGAACGCCGTGTGGTACCTCATCGTCTACGGCACCAGCGGCGTCGCGCTGCTCGCGGCCATGGACTGGCATCTCGCCATCCCGATCCTGTGCTGGTTCGCGGCCTACGCGGCGCTGCTCAGGCGGTTCGTCCCGCGTTTGCGCGACCGCTCGCAGGCCATGTCCGAGGCTCGCTCGACGCTCACGGGCCGGGTGGTGGACAGCTACACGAACATCCTCACGGTCAAGCTCTTCGCGCGAGCGCGGGACGAGGATGCCTTCGTGCGGGAGGCGGTGGATCGGCATACCGCGGCGTTCCGCAACCAGACGCGGATCTCGACCGGCTTCACGATGCTGCTCGCGCTGCTCAACGCCGCGCTGGTCGTCGGGACGGGCTTGAGCGCCGTACTGCTGTTCCGCTCCGGCCACATCGCCGTGGGCGCGGTCGCGACCGCGCTGCCGATGGCCTGGCAGCTCGCGAGCATGGCCGGGTGGGTGGCCCAGAACGTGACGAGCATCTTCGAGAACGTCGGCGTCGTGCAGGACGGCATGCGCTCGATCGCCGTTCCGCGGCAGATGCCCGATCCACCCGGAGCACGCGAGCTCACCGTCACCGCCGGTGAGATCCGCTTCGAGCGGCTGCATTTCGATTACGGCCGCGACCGGCGGGCAGCGGTGCTGCGTGGGATCGACTTCACCATCGCGCCGGGCGAGCGCGTCGGCGTCGTGGGCCCTTCGGGCGCCGGCAAGTCGACGCTCGTGAATCTGCTGCTGCGGTTCTACGAGCCCGCGAGCGGCCGCATCCTGATCGACGGTCAGGACATCGCAGGGGTCTCGCAGGAGAGCCTGCGGGCGCAGATTGCGATGGTAACGCAGGATACGGCGCTGCTGCATCGGTCGGTGGCGGACAACATCCGTTACGGCCGGCCCGACGCCACGCAGGAGATGATCGAGGAGGCCGCGCGCCGCGCCGCGGCGCACGACTTCATCGTGGGGCTCGAGGATTGGCTCGGGCACCGCGGCTACGACGCTCACGTGGGAGAGCGTGGCGTGAAGCTGTCAGGGGGCCAGCGCCAGCGCGTCGCCATCGCCCGGGTGATCCTCAAGAATGCCCCGATCCTGGTGCTCGATGAGGCCACCTCGGCGCTCGATTCCGAAGCCGAGGCCGCCATCCAGGAGCAGCTCGACGCATTGATGAGCGGACGCACGGTCATCGCAATCGCGCACCGGCTGTCGACGATCGCGCGCATGGACCGGCTGATCGTGCTCGACGGAGGCCGCATCCGCGAGAGCGGCACGCATGCCGAGCTGCTCGCGGCCGGCGGCCTCTACACCCAGCTGTGGCGTCGGCAGTCGGGCGGCTTCGTGGCGGACGACGGTGAATCGTCGGCGAGCCGCGAGTCGCTCGCGCGCTCGAGTCCCGGCGTCACGACGATGCCGTGGTGAGCGATCCTCAGCGCTCGCGATCCCGGTGGCCGTCCCTACTTGATCGAATCGATCTGGTTCTCGCTCAGGGCGCGGATGAAATCCGGCAGCGGGATGAAGCCGACGGCATCGAGGTATTTCGAGGCGTTGCCACCCTCGAGCGAGATCGTCCAGAGCAGGAAGTGCCGCAGGGCGACGGCCGCGCGGGGGTCGGGCTGCCGGGTGGAGACGACCAGGTATTCGTAATTGATGAGCGGGTAAGATTGGTCGCCGGGCGCGAAGACCAGACTGAGGCGCTCATCGGACGGCGTGCGTGAATCGAGCGCGGACGCGGCGGCGTTCACAGTCTCGGGCGTCGGCAGCAGAAACTTCCCGCTCTGGTTCTCGAGCAGGGCGGTGCCGAGTCCAGCTTGGGCAACCGCGTCGCGGAAGCTGATGCCGACGTAGACGACGGAGTAAGGCGTGGCCGCCGCCGCCCGTACCATGCCCTCGTTCCCCGTGGCGGTACGCTCGCTGGGGACTCGGGGCCAGGTCACGGAGGTGCCGTAGCCGATGCTGTCCTCCCAGCTCGGCGTGGAGAAGTCGAGGAACTGGGTGAAGATGAAGGTGTCGCCCGAGGGGTCTGCTCGGCGGATCGGCACGATCGGCCGGTGCGGAAGCCGCAGGCGTGGGTTCAATGCCGCGATCGGCTGCGCGTCCCACTCCGTGATGCGGCCGGAATAGATCTCCGCGAGTGTCGGTCCGTCGAGCCTGAGTC
>JASHYG010000215.1 GCA_030043215.1 Gammaproteobacteria bacterium | reverse complement strand
AGGGATCGTGGTGGAGCAGGTGATCGAGCAAGGGGCGGAAGAGCGCGACGTCCCCGCGCGAGAAGAACCCATCGCGGACCAGGTCCAGCACCTCGCGCAGCTCGGGATTCTCACGGTAGAAATCGATCGGGTGGTAGCCCTCGGCGAGCAGCCGCTGCCCTTCCTCGGCCGTGAGGCCGAACAGGAAGAAGTTCTCGAGGCCGACGGCCTCGCGGATCTCGATGTTGGCTCCATCGAGGGTGCCGATGGTGAGCGCGCCGTTCATCTGGAACTTCATGTTGCCGGTGCCCGAGGCCTCCTTGCCGGCGGTGGAGATCTGCTCGGAGAGGTCGGCGGCCGGATAGATACGCTGCCCATTGGTGACGTTGAAGTTCGGGAGGAAGACGACCTTCAACCGCTCGCGGACGGCCGGGTCGCGGTCGAGGGTCTCGCCGACCGCCGTGATCAGGCGGATCATGAGCTTGGCCAGTCCGTAGCCGGGCGCGGCCTTGCCCCCGAAGATGAACACTCGCGGCTCGGCCTCGAGGTGCGGATCAGTCTTGAGTCGGTGGTACAGGCCGATCACGTGCAGGATGTTGAGATGCTGGCGCTTGTACTCGTGGATGCGCTTGACCTGCACGTCGAACATGGCGTGCGGATTGACCACGACGCCGGTGCGCTCGCGGATGAGGGAGGCGAGCGCCGTCTTGTTGGAGCGCTTGATGTCGCGCCACTGCGCGCGGAAGTCCGCGTCCTCGGCGAGCGGCTCGAGCTCGCGCAGCCGCTCCAGATCGGTGAGCCAACGCTCGCCCACGGCGCGGGTGAGGCAGCGCGAGAGGCGCGGATTGGCGACCCCGATCCAGCGCCGGGGCGTGACGCCGTTGGTCTTGTTGCTGAATCTCTGGGGCCACAGGTCGTGGAAGTCGCGCAGCACCTCGCTCTCGAGGAGCTGCGAGTGCAGCCGCGCGACGCCGTTGACGGCGTGGCTGCCGACCACCGCGAGGTGCGCCATGCGGACGTACCGCCCGCCGCTCTCGTCGATCAGTGACATGCGCGCGACGCGCTGCTCGTCCCCGAAGCAGGCGATGCGCACCTCGTCGAGAAAGCGCGCGTTGATCTCGTAGATGATCTCGAGATGCCGCGGCAGGAGGCTTCCGAGGAGGCCGACGGGCCAGCGCTCGAGCGCCTCGGGCAGCAGGGTGTGGTTGGTGTAGCCGAAGGTGGCGCGGGTGATCGACCAGGCGCGGCCCCAGTCGAGCGTGAGCTCATCGACCAGCAGGCGCATGAGCTCGGCGATCGCGATCGAGGGATGCGTGTCGTTCAACTGGACGGCGAATTTCTCGTGGAAGCGCTCCGGGGGAATGTTCTGCACGCGGATGATGCGCAGCATGTCCTGGAGCGACGCGCAGACGAAGAAGTACTGCTGCTCGAGCCTCAAGGACTTGCCCTGCAGCTGCTCGTCGTTCGGATAGAGCACCTTCGAGATGTTCTCCGAGACCACTTTCTGGTTCACCGCGCCCCAGTAATCGCCGCGATTGAACACCGAGAGATCGAAGGACTCCGGCGCCTCCGCCCGCCACAGCCGCAGCGTGTTGGCGGTGTTGGTGCGATAGCCGAGGATCGGGGTATCGTAGGGCACGGCGCTCACGGTGCGCCCGGCCACCCACCGCACGCGCAGCCGGCCGCGCTCGTCGGTATAGCGCTCGGTGCGGCCGCCGAATTTCACCTCGACGGCCCACTCGGGCCGTGCGATCTCCCAGGGATTGCCGTAGCGCAGCCACTGGTCGGTCTTCTCCACCTGCCAGCCGCCCACGATCTCCTGCTGGAAGATCCCGTGCTCGTAGCGTATGCCGTAGCCGAGGCTCGGCACCTGCAGCGTCGCGAGCGAGTCGATGAAGCAGGCCGCGAGGCGGCCGAGCCCGCCGTTGCCGAGGCCCGGCTCGTCCTCCTGGCGCAGGAGCTCCTCGAGGGTCAACCCGAGCTCGGTCACGGCCTGGCGCACGACGTCGTGGATGCCGAGATTCAGAAGGTTGTTCGCAAGGTGCGGGCCCATGAGGAACTCGGCCGAAAGATAGGCCACGGTACGCGAGCCCCGCGCCGTGTAGGTGGCCGCGGTGCTGATCCACCGCTGCATCATGCGGTCGCGAACCGTGTAGGCGAGCGCGAGGTAGTAGTCCTTCTGGGTCGCGAGCGCCGGAAACTTGCCCTGGATGTAGTACAGGTTGTCGAGGAAGGCGTGCTTGAGCGCGTCCTTGGTGAGGGCGACGCGGTCGCCCTCCCACTGCTGGATCGCGGCCTCGGGGAGGGGAAGCGCCGTACTCATGGCCGGTGACCTTGCCTCATGGAAACGGGTTGCCTCACTGGAACAGCGGCAGCGAGCGCAGCGCGTCGTGCGGACACGTGATCGAGGCGCGGGTCTCGGCGCGGCTCGGCTGCGGGAAGTACGTGCCGGCGATCGAGTCGTGCACGGCCGTGAGGTGCAGCTGCGCGCTGTCGAGGAGCTCGTGCACTTGCGGCTGTCCGAGCCCGGCGAGATCAGCGTCCGCGAGGAACCGGTAAGCGCCGCTCACCGCGCGCCGTGCGCCGCCGCTGCGCGGCAGTCCGTGCAGGGTGATCTCCATCTGCCGCAGGCAGAACAGACACGCCCGCGGAAACTGCTCGTCGCGCAGCACGAACTCCAGCACGTCGGCGCGGCTCACCCGGGCACGGCGGCGCAGCCGGTACATCTCGTAGCCGGAGAGCGAGCGCAGCACGCTCATCCACTGGATCGTCTCGAAGGGGTTCAGCTCGGGGGCATCGGGCGGCAACAGCTGCGCCGAGCGCACGTCGATGATGCGGCTGGTCATGTCGGCGCGCTCGAGATTGCGCCCGAGCATCATGAAGGTATGGGCATCGTTGCGGCTCATCGTGCCCTCGAGCATGCCCGTCAGGGTCTGGGACATGAGGATGCTGCGCTTGAGGAAGTCGAAGCGATCGCGGCGGCTCAAGCCGGCGGGCAGCTCGTCGGAGAGCTG
>JASHYG010000214.1 GCA_030043215.1 Gammaproteobacteria bacterium | reverse complement strand
TGCCGCGCGCTCTACGCCCGCGATGGGCTCTGCGGCGGCCGGAGGCGGGGGCGGAGCCACCGCCGCTGGCGCAAGCTCACGGAGCGCCAGGACGTGAGCCAGCCGAACGCGTTCTCGCAGGGCGGCCAGACCGTCACCACGCCCCGCAGCTCGATCGACGTGAAGCAGGCGGACGCCCACATGTTCGTGTTCCACGCCGGCGTGAATCTCGATGAGATCGTGCGGGCCGTGAACCAGGTGGGCGCCGCCCCCGGAGACTTGGTCGCCATTCTCGAAGCGCTGCAGCAAGCCGGTGCGCTGCGCGCGCAGCTGATCGTCATCTGAGGACCGCGCCGCGCTCATGACGACACCCATCGCCAACGCGCAGGTCTACGGCGATTTTGCCGGCCTCGAGTCGCTGAAAAAGGCGGCTCGCGACAACGATCCGGCCGCCATCCGGCAGGTTGCGCGGCAGTTCGAGAGCCTGTTCGCGCGCATGCTGGTGAAGAGCATGCGCGATGCGATCGGACCGGACCCCATCTTCGGCAGCGACCAGGAGCAGGCTTACCAGGGAATGTACGACGACCAGCTGTCGATCGAGCTCACCCGCGGACACGGGCTCGGTCTCGCCGACATGCTCGTGCGCCAGCTGCAGCGCCGGGGGGCCATCGCAGGCAGCCAGGGCGGCTCGGGAACCGGCTCGGGCGCTGCCGGGACAACGGGCACCACCGCAGCAACACGCGCCGCGGGGGCCACGGGGACCACGCCGGCCATGGGCTCGGCCGGCACAAGATCCGTGCCGGCCATGGGTAGACCGGCCGGATCCACTCCGATGATAGGCTCGCCTGCCGCGCGCTCTACGCCCGCGATGGGCTCTGCGGCGGCCGGAGGCGGGGGCGGAGCCACCGCCGCTGGCGCAAGCTCACGGAGCGCATCCGCACCCCCGACGGCCTCGCGAGCGGAGCAGAAGAGCTTCATCCACGAGGTGTGGACGGAGGCAAAAAAGGCCGCCCAGCAGCTCGGGGTGGCTCCGGAGAGCCTCGTCGCGCAGGCGGCGCTCGAGACCGACTGGGGACGCAGCGTCCCGCAGGACTCCACCGGCCGCTCGAGCAACAATCTTTTCGGCGTCAAGGCGACCGAGGGCTGGGGCGGCTCGAGCGTCTCGGCCGGCACGAGTGAGTTCACCGGCGGCACCGCCCACGCAACCACGGCGCAGTTCCGCGCCTACGGCAGCCGCACCGAGAGCTTCGAGGATTACGTTTCGGTGCTCAAGAGCAATCCCCGCTACGCTGCCGCGCTCAACACAGGCAGCAACGTCCAAGCGTTCGCGGGCGCTCTGCAGCGCGGCGGATATGCCACGGATCCGCAATACGCCCACAAGGTGAGCGCGGTTGCGAACGACGTGGCGAACACTCTCCAGGACTCCGGCGCTGCTTTGCGGACGCCGGACGCCTCCGCGGAGCCTCTCAAGCTTGCGAGCGCCGAGCCGATAACGGTGGGCGCGGACTCTCTTCTATAGGCGTTGAGGAATGGGCGACATACTATCAACCAGTGTCTCCGGCCTGATCGCCTTCCAACAGGCGCTCGACGTGACGAGCAACAACGTCGCGAACGCCGCCACGCCCGGCTACAACCTCGAGACCGCCAATTTCGCCGAAGCGCCGGGCCAGGGGTCGTCGATCGGCTACATCGGCAACGGTGTCGATATCTCGAGCGTCACGCGCGCTTACAACGCGCTGCTTACCGAGCAGGTCAACTCCTCCCAGGCGAGCTATTCGAGTTTCAACACGCTCGGGACGGAGGCATCGCAGATCGACAACATGCTGAGCGACTCGAGCACGGGGCTCACCGCGACGCTGCAGTCCTTCGT
The DNA here is from genome assembly GCA_030043215.1 of Gammaproteobacteria bacterium. Classification (GTDB taxonomy): domain Bacteria; phylum Pseudomonadota; class Gammaproteobacteria; order Steroidobacterales; family Steroidobacteraceae; genus JASHUC01. Next base: position 2,090 of record JASHYG010000214.1, on the reverse strand, counting down.
CAACTCCCTGCAGACGCTCTCGAGCTCCCCGTCCACGACCGCCTCCGGTCAGGCGGTGCTGAGCCAGGCGCAGGCCCTCGTGGAGCAGCTGCAAAGCTACGACTCGCAGCTCTCGCAGGCCAGCTCGCAGCTCGAATCGCAGATCTCCACCAACGTGACCGAGATCAACACGCTCGCGGGCCAGATCGCCTCCCTCAACGCAGAGATCGCGGACCAGTCCGGCTCCGGCCAGACCCCGAATCAGCTCATGGATCAGCGTGACCAGCTCGTAAGCCAGCTGAGCCAGTACGTGGGCGTCAGCACGGTGGCACAGGGCAATGGCGAGACGAACGTGTACATCGGCAGCGGCCAGGCGCTCGTCATTGGCAGCTCGGCGCAGCAGCTCGCGACCATTCCGAATGCCTACAACGCCTCGGAATACGACATTGGACTCGTGAACGGCAGTACCACCGTGGACGTCACGTCCGAGATCAGCGGAGGCTCCCTCGGAGGGCTGCTCGAGACGCGCACCCAGGTGCTCGACCCGACGCAGAACGCCCTCGGTCAGGTGAGCGTCGCGCTCGCGACGCTCGCCAATCAGCAGCAGCAATCGGGAATGGACCAGACAGGCGCTCAAGGCCAGCCGATGTTCGCGGTGGGCGGCGTGCAGATCCTCGACAGCGCGAACAACACCGACGCCACTTCGCTCACGGTGACGCGCACCGACTTGAGTGATCTCACGACGGACGATTATGTCCTCACGTATACGGGCGGCAGCTCGAACGGCGGCTGGCAGCTCCTCGACGAAACCACCGGGGAGCCCGTCACCATGACCGGAGACGGCTCGAGCGCGAACCCGCTCGAGGCCGCGGGGATCTCGATCGTCGCGAACGGCGCGGGCACCGGCGGCGCCGTGGCGGTCGGCGACAGCTTCCTGATCCAGCCCACGGCGGGGGCCACCGAAGGGCTTTCCCTGCTCCTGACGAGCCCGACGCAGATCGCCTCGGCATCGCTGATCCAGACCTCCACCGCATCGGGCAACACGGGGACCGGAACCATCTCCTCCTACGGAGTGACGGACCCCAGCTCGTGGGTGCCGGATACCTACACCATCTCGTTCAGCGGCTCACCGCAACAGTACACGGTCACGAACAGCGAGGGGACGCAGGTCGCGCAGGGCACCTTCACGAGCGGAACGCCCATTACCTTCGAGGGTGCACAGGTGACGATCACCGGCACGCCCGCGGACGGCGATACCTTCACGGTGAGCAGCAATTCCGCGGCGAATACCGGCGACAACAGCAACCTGCTCGCGCTGATCAGTCAGCTCTCGGCGGCGGTGCTCGACGGCGGCACCACCTCGCTGTCGGGCGCCGCCAACAATCTCGTGAGCGAGATCGGGACGACCACCCAGCAGGCGCAATCGAACGCGTCTGCCGCGCAGACGGTGAATCAATCGGCGAGCGATGCGCTCACCAATGCCGACGGCGTGAATCTCGACGAGGAGGCGGCCTTGATGGTGCAGTATCAGCAGGCCTATCAGGCCTGCGCCCAGATGATCCAGGCCTCCACCACGATGTTCGATGCCCTCATGACCGCGATGACCGACGGCTGACCATGAATATCTCGACTGTCACATTCCAGAACGATGCGCTCGCCGACATCCAGTCGCTCGAGACGGAGATGTCGCAGACTCAGAACCAGCTGTCCACCGGATTGCAGCTGCAGAACGCCGCCGACAATCCCGTCGCCATGGCCCAGGTGAACCAGCTCAACGTCCAGCTCTCGGCGTCCCAGCAGTACGTGACGAACGGCAACGCCGCGAGCGCCAATCTGACGCTCGAGGAGCAGGCGCTCACCAACGCCACGGACGTGCTGCAGAGCGCGCAGAGTCTCGTCACCGAGGCCAACAACGGGTCGCTGACCTCCAGCGACCTCCAGGACATCGCGACCGAGCTCGAGCAGCAGCTGCAGCAGCTCGTCTCCATCGCGAACAGCACCGACAGCAACGGTAATTACCTGTTCGCGGGCGAGGCGAGCGGCACCCAGCCGTTCGCGCAGTCCGGAGGGTCCGCCACCTACTCCGGCAGCGACTCGGTGAGCCAGGTCGA
>JASHYG010000213.1 GCA_030043215.1 Gammaproteobacteria bacterium | reverse complement strand
CTGCCAGGCGCCGCTGCGCTTGTTCGGACGGGCGTAGGGGTCGAGGTAGAAGCTTCCAACGGGCCGCCCGGCCGCATCCTCGATCTGGAAGAAGCGCACATCGGGATGCCAGACGGGCAAGCCTGCGCGCTCGCGGATGCGCACGTCGAAGAGCCGCTCCGCCACCTCGAACAGCCCCGCGAGCACGCGCGGCAGCGCAAAGTACTGGCGCAGCTCCTCCTGCGAGATCGAGAACCGCGATCTCTGCAGCCGCTCGGAGTAGAAGCTCACGTCCCATGCTTCCAGGGGATGCCCGGCGAAGGCCTCGAGCTCCGCGAGCTCGCGCTGCGCGACGGGGCGCGCCGCGTGCCCGAGGCGCCGCAGGAACTGCATGACTTCCTCCGGGGTGCGAGCCATGCGTGTCGCGAGCGCGTAGTCGGCGAAGCTCGCAAAGTCGAGCAGCCGCGCCACCTCGTGCCGCAGACGGAGGATGCTCTCCATCACCCCGGAGTTGTCCCAGCGGCCTGCCTCCTCCCCCTGGTCCGAGGCGCGGGTGTTCCAGGCCTGGTAGAGCGTGCGGCGCAGCGAGGGCGATTGCGCGTCCGTGAGGACCGCGACGTAGGTCGGCTGGTCGAGACCGAGAAGGTAGCCCTCCACGCCGCGATCGTGGGCCCGGCGGCGCGCCTGCTCGATGATCACCTCGTTGACGCCCTCGAGTTCGGCCCGGTCGGTGACGAGATGCGACCAGCCGTTCGTCGAATCCAGCACGTTCTCCTCGAACTTCGCCTGCAGCTGGGTGAGCTCCAGCATGGCTGCCTTGAAGCGCGCCTTGCGCTCGGCGTCGAGCCCGACCCCGGCCAGACGGAAGTCCCGCAGCGCGTGCTCGAGCACCTGCCGCTGTGTCGGCGTGAGCCCAGGGCCCTCCCGCTCCGCGATCCGCTCGTAGGCCCGGTAGAGGGGTGCGCTCTGGGCAAGATCCGTGTGGTAGTCCGAGAGGAGCGGTAAGCAGGCGTTGTAAGCCTCCCGCAGGCTCGGCGAGTTCATCACCGCGTTGAGATGGCCGGCGGGCGACCACACGCGCGTGAGCTGGTGCTGCATGTCCTCGAGCGGCTCGACCAGGGTTGCGAACGTCGGGTCGGGGAGTGCCGCGAGCTCCACGATCCGGGCCCGGTTGCGGTCGAGCACGGCACGCAGGGCCGGCTCGATGTGCTCGGGCCGGATGTCGCCGAAGGCGGGCGGGGGTCCGCGGTCAAGCAGAGGGTTTTCCATGGATCTCTCGGGTGGGAGCGGCAGCCATTCTACCGTGAGCCGCCGCTTGACCTACCGGATAAGATGGAACCGGGGGCTTCCCCGGATCTGGAGCGCCACATGGCGGACTATGACTTGATCGTGATCGGCGGCGGCAGCGGCGGCCTCGCCTGCGCCCAGCGGGCCGCCGAGTACGGGGCCCGTGTGCTGCTCGCCGAATCGGGCCGGCTCGGCGGAACGTGCGTCAACGTCGGCTGCGTGCCGAAGAAGATCATGTGGAACGCCGCGGAGCTGGCGCAAGGCCTGCACGATGGCTCCGGATACGGCTTTCGCATCGCGGGGGCATCGCACGACTGGGCCGCGCTCAAGCAAGCCCGCGACGCGTACATTCTGCGGCTCAACGGCATCTACGAGCGTAATCTCGCCAGCCGCAAGGTCGAGCTGGTCCGTGGCTTCGCGCGGCTCGCCGGCCGCGGTGCCGTCGAGGTCGGCGGGCGCACGGCAACGGCCTCCCACATCGTGATCGCGACCGGCGGACGCCCGCTGCTGCCGGACATCCCGGGGGCAGAGCTCGGCATCACCTCCGACGGGTTCTTCGAGCTCGCGCAGCGGCCCGAGCGCATCGCGATCGTGGGCAGCGGCTACATCGCCGTGGAGCTCGGCGGGATCTTCGCCGCGCTCGGCTCCCGCGTGACGCTCGCCATCCGCGGCGACAGCGTGCTCAAGCACTTCGAGCGGATGCTCGGCGAGGCCTGCCTCGAGATCATGCGGGCCGACGGCATCGAGGTGGTGACCGGCGCGCAACCCGAGTCGCTCCGAGATCTCGGGGGCGGACGCCTGCAGATTGCGCTGCGCGACGGACGGAGCATCGGTCCCGTGGACACCGTTCTCTGGGCTGTCGGACGCGCGCCCCACGTCGAGGGAATCGGCCTCGAGCGCGCCGGGCAGGAGGCCGGACAGGCCGGCGTCACGCTCGACCCCTACGGCTTCGTGGCCACGGACAAGTACCAGGCGACCAGCGTCCCCGGGATCTATGCGATCGGCGACGTGAGCGGCCGCCTGCTGCTCACGCCGGTCGCCATCGCGGCGGGACGCCGCTTGAGCGATCGGCTGTTCGGCGGCCAGCCGGACCGCTACCTCGATTACCGGAACGTCCCGACGGTCATCTTCGGGCATCCGCCGATTGGCACGGTGGGACTGTCCGAGGCCGCGGCGCACGAGCTGTACGGGGAGGAGGTGAAAGTCTACGACTCGGCGTTCGTTCCGCTCTATCACGCGCTGACGGCGAGCAAGCCTCGCACGCGGATGAAGCTCGTGACCGCAGGTCCCGAGCAGCGCGTCGTGGGAGTGCACGTGATCGGCGAAGGCGCCGACGAGATGCTGCAGGGGTTTGCCGTGGCCGTGAGGATGGGAGCCACGAAGCGGGACCTGGACGACACGGTGGCGATCCACCCGACCGCCGCCGAGGAGCTCGTCACGATGCGGTAGAGGCCGGGTGCCCCCCTGCGAGGAGCGCCAGCACCGGGCCGGTGTCGGGCCGTACACCGCGCCAGATATGGAAGGACTCGGCGGCCTGCTCGACGAGCATCCCCCAGCCTTGGACCGCGCGTTGACAGCCGCGCGCGAGCGCCCAGCGAACGAACGGGGTATCCGTCCGCGAGTAGGCCATGTCGTAACAGAGCGTCGCCGCATCGACCGCCGACTCCGCAACGGGCGGCACCTCTCCATGCAAGCTCGCCGAGGTGGCGTTGATGACCAGGTCGAAGCGGCCGCCGCCCGACTCCTCGAAGGCGCAGCCGCGGACCGCTCCATCCGGCTCGGAGAAGTCGGCGGCGAGCGCTCTCGCGCGCTCCGCCACGCGCGCGGCGATCACGATCTCGAGAGGATTCAGCGCGAGGAGGGGCGCCATCACGCCGCGCGCGGCGCCCCCTGCCCCGGCAATCAGGATGCGGCGCTGCGCGATAGTGAGCCCGAGATTGCTGCACAGGTCGCGCACGAGGCCGGCGCCGTCGGTGTTGTCGCCGAGAATCCGCTCCGCATCGAGCATCAGCGTGTTGACGGCGCCCGCGCGGCGCGCGCGGCCGGTGAGCTCGCTCGCAAGCTCGGCGGCCGCCACTTTATGGGGGACCGTGACGTTGAGGCCGCGGCCTCCGCGCGCCGCGAAGTCGAGCACGTATTCGCGGAACCGCTCCGGCGGCACATCGTGCAGCCGGTAGTCGAGCGCCTGTCCGGTCTGGCGCGCGAACATGCCGTGAATGAGCGGCGACCAGCTGTGCGCGACGGGATGGCCGATCACGCCGTATTGATCGAGCGTCTCGCTCACGCGGTACTCCCACCTCTCTCTCGCGCCGCAGTCTACAGCACCCGCACGCTCGTGCCTCCCCGTCCCTCGGGGTCGAGGAGCGCATGCAGCGCGGGCAGCCAGGCCCGCATGCGCTCGGCAATCCCGTATGGCGGATTGACGATGAGGACGCCGGAGCCGTTGAGCGCGACGCGCGAGTCGCAGGGATGCAGCCAGAGCTCGCCTGCCAGCAACTCGCGCGCGACGCTCGCGCGGAGTGTGCCGTGCCACGCCGCGATGTCGCGCGCGTCCTTGATGGGATACCAGACGGCGATGACTCCCGTTTGAAAGCGGCGCAGCGCCTCCGCGATCGCCGTCTGCACCCGCGCGATCTCTCCTTGCGCTTCGTACGGTGGATCGATGAAGGTGAGGCCGCGGCGCTCGGGCGGCGGCAGGTAGGCGCGCAGCCGCTCGAATCCGTCGGCCTCCACGGCCAGCGCGCGCGACCCCCGCGGCAACGCTTGCTCGAGGGCGCTCTCGAGGGCGCTCGCCTCCTCGCGAGCGAGCTCGATCAGGACCGCTCGATCCTGCGGGCGCAGCCGCCCGGCCGCGATGAGTGGAGAGCCGGGATATGCGCCGGGATGGCCGGCGTGGGAGCGCCACTCGGCGACTGCCCGCGCGTAGGCCGCGAGCTCGGGGTGGCTCTCCGAGCCTGCGAGCACGCGCTCGATTCCCTGCACCGCGGCGCGGCTCTCGGCGGACTTCTCGAGATCGTAGGCGCCCCGGCCCGCGTGGGTCTCGAGATAGAGGAAGCCCTTGTCCTTGCGCTCGAGCGCCGCGAGCAGCGCGACGAGCGTGACGTGCTTGTGCACGTCGGCGAAATTGCCTGCGTGGAAGCCGTGGCGGTACTTGGTCACCCCGACTTCGCTCGCCGGGCCGCGGCG
>JASHYG010000212.1 GCA_030043215.1 Gammaproteobacteria bacterium | reverse complement strand
TGAAACTCGCGAAGGAATTGAAATTGTGAGGGTCTCGAGGGGAGAGAGACGGCCTGAGACAAGGTATTTGGCGGAGAGAGAGGGATTGCTCGGTGCTTCGCGCCTCGTCCCTCGCTGACGCTCGGGACCGCCAGGGCCGTGGGCCCTGGCGCCCAACCCGGCGAGAACTCGCCGGGTTGTCGAACCCTCTTCTCGGGTTCGAACCCGGCACTCACCCAGTTTGAATGAGGGCCCGTTGGGCCCCCATTCAAACTGGCGGAGAGAGAGGGATTCGAACCCTCGAAGGGCTTTTGACCCTTACACCCTTAGCAGGGGTGCGCCTTCGACCACTCGGCCATCTCTCCGGCTTGCGGGACTGGTGAAATAAAGCGAGCGTGCGCAGACGGTTGGAGGCGGCCCCCGCCCCGCTGCAAGCAGGGCGGCCATCATACTGGCATCGCCTACGAGAGGCAAAACGCACACGGCGGGCGCGCGGCGTGCGCGGCGCCCGAGATTACGGATCACGCTGCACGGGCGGGACTGCCGTGGCACGGCAGATCCCGCCGGCTAGACCGACGCGAACTCCGAGGACCGGCTCGAGCCCTCTACATGCTCGCCTGGCTGGCCGCCTTGCTGCTCGCGCTTGATGCGTTCGTAGATTTCTTCCCGGTGAACGGCGACGCTCTTCGGCGCGTTGATGCCGATCCGGACCTGGTTCCCCTTGACCCCCAGCACGGTGACGGTGACCTCGTTGCCGATCATCACCGTCTCCCCCACCCGCCTCGTCAGAATGAGCATTTGTATTTTCCTCCTTGTTTTTGCAGCGGCGCCCTTCTAGGTGGAGACAGCTGCAAAAATCCGGCTCCGAATCTAGCGAGTGTCACAAAAAAGACAAATAAGAGAAACCCTGAAACTGCCTGGACCCGCTCCAAGCTTGGGGGTCCGGTGCCGCACCACGCCGAGCGGCCCGTAACGATGCGGTGTTGACACCTCAAGACCTCGGCGGCGCAGCCAATCTCGCTCTGACGAGATCCGGAACCGACTGGAGCACCGCATCGAGCGCGGCCGGATGGATACCACCCGCCTGCGCGAAGTCCGGACGTCCGCCGCCCTTACCTCCGAGTTGTGCGGCTACGACACCGATGAGCTCACCGGCTTTGACCTTCGCCGTGTGGTCTGCCGTGACGCCCGCGGCGAGCAGCACCTTCGTGGAGCTCTCCACGGACGCGAGGACGATCACTGCGGACTTGAGCCTGCCCTTCAATTGATCTACAGCGGTACGCAGCGCGGCGGCATCTGCGCCGTCGACCTTCGTCGCGATGACCTTCACGCCGTTCACCTCGACGGCGCCCGCCGCGAGGTCCGCGCCTTGCCCCGAGGCGAGCCGGTCCTTGAGCGTGCGGATCTCGCGCTCCAGCTGCCGGATACGCTCCAGGGCGTCCCGCACTTTCTCCGGCAGCTCCTCGCGCGAGCCTCTCACGAGCTCGGCGGTCTCGCGCAGCAGGGCGTCGTTCCGCTCCACGTGATCGACGGCGGTGCTTCCGGTCAAGGCCTCGATGCGCCTCACCCCCGCGGCGACGCCACTCTCGCCAACCACTTTGAACAGCCCGATATCGCCCGCGCGCTGCACGTGCGTGCCGCCGCACAGCTCCATCGAGAAATCCCCCACACGGAGCACTCTCACGTCCTTGTCGTACTTCTCGCCGAACAGCGCCATGGCGCCGGAGGCGACGGCTTCCTCGTAGCCCATCACGCGGGTCTCGGCCGGAGCATTACCGCGGATCTCGGCGTTCACGAGCCGCTCGATCTCGATCAGCTCCTCGGCCGACACCGGCCGGTAGTGCGAGAAGTCGAAGCGCAAGCGGTCGGGCGCGACCAGCGAGCCCTTCTGCTGCACGTGCTTGCCGAGGACCTGGCGCAGCGCGGCGTGCAACAAATGCGTCGCGGTGTGGTTGAGAGCGACCGCGCGGCGCCGGGCGCCATCGGCGTTCGCCGCAAGCACATCTCCGAGCTTGATGACGCCATCGGCCACTCGCCCGATATGCGAATGCGCGGCGCTGCGCTTCTGCGTATCCTCCACGATGAACCGAACTCCCGGCCCGGCGAGCTCCCCCGTATCCCCGACCTGGCCGCCGGCCTCGGCATAGAACGGCGTTCGATCGAGCACCACCTCGCCGCGCTCGCCGGTACGCAAGGCTTCGACGGACGCGCCATCCTTTAGCAACGCGACCACGCAGCCATCGGCACTCAGCGCGTCGTAGCCCTGGAATTGCGTCCGCGCGCCGACTGCAGCGCCGCCGCGCAGATCCACGCCGAAGCGGCTCGCGGCACGAGCGCGCGCCCGCTGCGCGTCCATCGCCGAATCGAAGCCCGCCTGATCGATCGTCAGGCCGCGCTCCCGCGCGATGTCGGCGGTGAGGTCGACCGGAAAGCCGTACGTGTCATAGAGCTTGAAGACGGCGTGTCCCGGAATGACTCGGGGCGAGGTGCTCGCGAGAGTGGGGGATGTGCCAGCCGCAGGCTCGGCGCGGGTCTGGCCGAGCTTTACGATCTCCTCATCGAGCAACTCCATCCCGGTCGCAAGCGTCTCGGCGAACCGAGCCTCCTCCTGCGCGAGCACGCGCTCCACGTGCGCGCGCGCGCGTGTGAGCTCGGGATACGCCCCGCCCATCTCCCGCTCGAGCACCGGCACGAGCTTGTGGAAGAAGGGCTCGCGCATGCCGAGCTGGTACCCGTGCCGCACGGCCCGGCGAATGATGCGCCGGAGCACGTAGCCGCGGCCCTCGTTCGAGGGCAGCACGCCGTCTACTACGAGGAATGCGCACGAGCGGATGTGATCGGCAATGACCCGCAGCGAGCTCGAGGACCGGTCGCGGATCCGGGCGAGATCGGCTGCTGCCTCGATGAGACTCCTGAAGAGGTCGATCTCGTAGACCGAATGCACTCCCTGCAGGATGGCGGAGATGCGCTCGAGTCCCATGCCCGTATCCACCGATGGCTTGGGCAGCGGGGACTGCTTGCCGTCCGGCGAGCGGTCGAGCTGCATGAATACGAGATTCCAGAACTCGACGAAGCGGTCGCCGTCCTCGTCCGGCGAGCCGGGCGGACCGCCGGGCACGCCCGGGCCATGATCGTAGAAGATCTCGGTGCAGGGGCCGCAGGGGCCCGTATCCCCCATGGCCCAGAAGTTCGACTCCTCGCCGAGGCGCGACAGGCGAGCCGCTGGTACGCCGATCTCATTCACCCAGATTCCGGCCGCCTCCTCATCATCGCGATACACGGTGACCCACAGCCGCGCCGGGTCGATCGCGAGCTCCCCGGTGATGAAGTCCCATGCAAAGCGGATGGCGTCGCGCTTGAAATAGTCCCCGAAGGAGAAGTTGCCGAGCATCTCGAAGAAGGTGAGGTGGCGGGCCGTGTAGCCGACGTTCTCGAGATCGTTGTGCTTGCCGCCCGCACGCACGCAGCGCTGGCTCGACGCCGCGCGCGAATAGTCCCGCCTGTCCTTCCCGAGGAACACGTCCTTGAACTGAACCATCCCCGCGTTGGTGAACAGCAGCGTCGGATCGTTCGCGGGAACGAGCGGACTCGAGGGCACCACCGTGTGTCCGCGCGCACGGAAAAACTCGAGAAAGGCGCGCCGGATATCCGCCGCGCTCGTGGGAGGCGATTGGCTCAAAGTCATTCTTCCGCAGAGAGATCAGGGCCCAGGGCCGCCCGGATATGATCCGATGAAAACCCCCGGTACTGCAAAAAGCGCGCTTGGCGGCCCCTTTCGGCCCAGGACTCGGGCTCGCCGGCCCCGAACTTGCGGGCTCGCACCTGCCGCGCGAGCGCGCTCCAGTCCGGTCCGTATCCGAGCGCGGCGTCGATCAGCTCGGCGGGTAGGCCGAGCGCCTTGAGGCTGGCGGCGATCCGCACCGGACCCTGGCCGCGGTTGGCGTGAGAGGAGACGTAGTGCTGGGCGTAGCGCCCATCGTCGATCGCGCGCTCCGCGACGAGCTCCGCGAGGGCGGCCGCCACGAGGGTCGGATCGAAGCCCTGCCCTTGCAGCCGCTCGCGCAATTCAGCGCTGGGAAAATCGCGACGAGCCAGCAGCGTAACCGCCGCGGCGCGCACCACGTGGGGATCGCCCGGCCGCTCGGGGTCCGCAGAATCCCC
>JASHYG010000211.1 GCA_030043215.1 Gammaproteobacteria bacterium | reverse complement strand
CGCTCGCGCTCAGGCGCGAGCGGCGGCAGCGCGGAATGCCTGCGACGAAGCTGGTTCGCATGCACGCGGCGGACGCCGCGCCGGAGAAGAGCGAGCCCCGCAGGTGAGCGCGCCCGGCGGCCCGCCGCTCACGGCAGGTGTCCGCCTCCGAGCGCCAGGAAGAGCTCCGCGGTGTCGCGGTACTGCTGCGCCTGCGCACGCACCAGGCCGAGGTCCGCCGCGAGGCGCTGGCGCTGCGCATCCAGCACGTCGAGCAATCCGGAGTTGCCGGCCTTGTAGCTCTCGCGCGCGAGCTCCGCGCTGCTCTCGGCGGCGGTGAGCGCGTTCGACTGCGCGGCGAGGAGCTCGGAGTCGTGGCGCAGGGCGTCGAGCAGATCGGCGACCTGGCCGAACGACTGGAGGACCACCTGCTGGTACTGCGCGGCGCTCGCCCGCAGCTGATCTATCGCCGCGCGCCGCTCGGCGTGGAGCCGGCCGCCGTCGAACACGGGGGCGGTGATTCCGGAGATGAGCGTCCACGCGGCGTTCGAGGTGTCGAACAGCTGCTGGAACGGCACGGCCTGCAGGCCTCCCGTCGCGGTGAGGTTGATCTGCGGATACAGGTTCGCGGTGGCGACGCCGACCGCCGCCGTCGCGGCATGCAGCTGCGCTTCGGCGGCGAGGATGTCCGGCCGCCGGTGTACCAGCTCCGAGGGCAGGCTCACCGGCAGCTCGCGCGGCAGCGCGAGACTCGCGAGCTCGAGCTGCGGCGGCGTCCAGTCCGCGGGAGCCTTGCCGATCAGCAGCGCGAGCGCGTGGCCGGCCACGTCGAGCCGCTCGCGGACCGGGGGCAGAAGCGTCTCGTCGCTCGCGAGCTGGCTTTGCGCCGTGAGCACGTCCACGCGCGAGACCGAGCCGTCCTGGTACTCCGTGCGGACCAGATCGAGAGTGTCGCGGTCCTCGCTCACGAGCTTCGAGATGGCCTCGATCTCGGCGCGGGCGGCGGCCGCGTCCATCGCCTGGAGCACGACGCTTCCGGTGAGTGCGAGGTAGGTGGCGTCCGCCTCGCTCCGCTCGTACTGGGCGAGCGCGCGGCGCTGCTCCACGGAGCGCGTGACCCCGCCCAGGTAATCGACGGTGTAGCTCACCGTGGCGCCGGCCGCGAGGTAGCTGAAGGGCGGGAGCACGAACACCGAGCCCAGGAACTCCTTGCCGTACTTCTGCCGTCCGAGGCCGCCGTCGAGGCTCACCTGCGGATAGCTCGCCCCCGCCTCGGCCTTGACGAGCTCCTGCGCCTCATCGAGCGCCGCCCGGGCTGCAGCGAGTGTGTGGTTGTCGGCGACGGCCTGGCCGATGAGCCCGTCGAGCTGCGGCGAGTGGAACAGTGTCCACCACTCGGCGGCGGGCGTTGCGCCGAGAACGATGCGCTGCGCGAAGTCGGCTCCGCCGGGGGCCTGCGGCTCCTCCGCGGAAGTGTAAGAGGACGGCTGGGGCGCCCTCGGGCGCTCGAAGGATGGGCCCACGGTGCACGCGCTCAAGGCGATGCAAGCGATGCAGGCGGCGGCTGAGGCAGGTGCGGACATTCTCATGGGTGCGGGGCGAGCCTCATTCGAGCGCAATGGCCTCGACGCCGGCGGCAGGGCGCGCCGCGCGCAGGATCACGATCAGCGGGATGACCGCGAGCGTCACGAGCAGTAACGCCTTGAAGTCGTCGACGTAGGCGACCATCTGGGCCTGGCGCGTGACGAGCGCGTTGAGCGATGCGAGCCCGTGGCCCGTGGACGGGTCGAAGGGCGTGAGGGAGCGAAGCTGCTCGCGATACCGGTCGATGTGCTCGGCGAGATTCGCGTGCACCGTCTGCGAGTTGCGCGTGAACGTCGCCTGCATCACGGAGATGCCGATGCTGCTGCCGACGTTGCGCAGCAGATTGAAGATGGCCGTTCCCTCGTTGCGGAAATGCGCGGGGAGCGTCGCGAACGCGACGGCGGCGATCGGCACGTACGCGAAGCCCGTGCCCACGCCCTGCAGGAAGCCGCTCCAGATGACGGGCCGCTCGTCCATCTGCAGCGAGAACCCGCACATGACCGCGAGCGACAGGGCCGTCACGCCGAGGCCGGCGGTGATGAGCAGCCGCGTATCGACGCGGCCGATCAGCCGCCCGACGAGCGCCATGGTGAGGAACGCGCCGATGCCGCGCGGCGAGGTCACGAGGCCGGTGGTCGTCGCGGGATAGTCCATGAGGTCCTGCAGCATCGGCGGCAGCAGGGCGAGCGTCGCGAACAGCACGACCCCGATGATGAAGATGAAGAGGCTGCCGACCGAGAAGTTGCGGTCGCGGAACAGGGCGAGGCTCACGAACGGATGGCGCGCCGTGAAGGTGTGCACGGTGAAGAGATAGAACGACATGGCGGCGACCGCCGCCTCGATGCCGATCTCCGAGGAGTTGAACCAGTCGAGCAGCTGGCCGCGGTCGAGCATGATCTGCAGTGCGCCGATGCCGAGACTCAGGGTCGCGAAGCCGAAGAAGTCGAAGGGCGCGCTGCGCCGCGGCACCTCGCGCAGGAAGCTCAAGACCCCCATCAGGGAGAGCGCTCCGAAGGGAATGTTGATGTAGAAGACCCAGCGCCAGCTGTAGTTGTCGGTGAGCCAGCCGCCGAGGGTCGGACCGATGATGGGCCCGACGAGCACGCCCATGGCCCAGACCGCCGTGGCGCGGCCGTGGCGCTCGGGCGGATTGATGTCGAGCAGCACCGCCTGCGACAGCGGCACGAGCGCCGCGCCGCCAACGCCCTGCAGCGTGCGGTAGAGCACGATCTGCGTGAGCGAATGGGCCATGCCGCACATGGCCGACATCAGCGTGAAGACCGCGACCGAGAAGGCGAGTACCTTCTTCTGGCCGTACCGGCTCGCGAGCCAGCCCGCGAGCGGCGTCATGATCGCGGATGCGACGATGTAGGAGGTGAGCACCCACTCCATCTGATCGAGCGTCGCGGAGAGGCTGCCCCGGATGTGCGGCAGCGCGACGTTGGCGATCGTCGTGTCGATCGACTGCAGGATCGATGCGAGCATCACCGAGATGGTGATGGGCACCCGGAATGCCGCAGCTCTCGAGTCCATGCGCGTCCGCGCGACTACTCGCCGTTCCTGGCGCCCGGCGGGCCGCCCGCATGGGCGGTCCATCCGAACAGATGACGCTTGTACTGCGTGTCGACCTTCACCGAGGCGCTCAAGCCCGATCGCAGGTCCGGAACATCTCCCTCGAGCTGCAGGCGCACGGGCAGCCGCTGCACGACCTTCACCCAGTTGCCGGTCGCATTCTCCGGCGGCAGCAGCGAGAACTGCGCTCCGGTGCCCGGACTCACGCTCGCGACCGTGGCGGAGAAGGTCCGGTCGGGATAGGCGTCGATCCACACCTCGGCGGATTGGCCGGCGCGCATGTGCGCAAGCTGCACTTCCTTGAAGTTCGCCTCGATCCACACGTCGCGCGTGGAGACGAGCGCGAACGCGGGGGTTGCGGCGTTGATGTAGTCGCCGATCTGCACCTGCTCGACGCGCGTGACGATGCCGTCGATCGGCGCGGGAATGACGGTGTAGGAGAGATTGAGCAGCGCGCGGTCGAGATCGGCCTGCGCCTGCTCGACGGCCGGGTGCCGGTCCACGGGAATGTTGGGATCGCCGCCCAAGTCCGCGAGCGCCGAGGTGATCCGTTGCTGGACGGCCGCGACGCCCTCCTGCGCCTGGTTGCGCGCGAGCAGCGCCCGGTCCGCCTGCGCCTGCGAGGTGATGCCGCTCTTGAGCAGCCGCATCTGGCGGTCGTACTCGAGCTGCTGATAGGTGAGCTCGCTCTGCGCCGACTGCATATCCGCGAGGCGCTGACGATAGTTGGCTTTCAGAGCCTCGATCTGCAACCGCGAGGCGGCAAGACGGGCCCGCGCCGCCTCGACGGCGATGCGGAAGGGGCGCTGATCGAGCAGGAACAGCGTCTCGCCCCGGTGCACACGTTGATTGTCGTGCACGTCGACTTCGCTCACCCTGCCCGAGACGTTGGAGCTGATCGACACCTGCGCGGCCCGAACGTAGGCATCGTCCGTGGACTCGTACCGCCCGGTCGCGAGGTAGTAGTAGAGCCCGGCCACGATGGCGACGAGCGGCACCACGACCATGAGCGGAAACCTCAGGCGCTCGCCGAGCGGGCGCGAGACCGGCTCGCGAGCCGGCAGATGCAGCGGTTGGGACTCCGTCTGGAGCGCGGGTGTGCCGGCGGCGTCGCCGCGCGTCTGTGTCTTCTCCTCGTCCTTGACGACAGCGCTCATCTATCGGAGCTCCCGGACTGGCGGGGGTTGAGGCTCGGGCTTCTGCGCCGGCCCATCCTCGGCGAGGGGCTTCACTGCAAGCAAGTTCGCGTGTACCCGCGCGAGCAAATCAATGAGCATCGCCCGTTCCTCGGTGGAGAGACCGGCCAGCGCCTCGCCCCGCGTCTCGCCAGCGAGCTCCCAGACGCGATCCACGATCGGCTTTCCCGTCTCGGTGATCGCGAGGCAGCGCGCCCGCCGATCCTCAGGATCCGAGCGTCGCTTCACCCACCCGTCTGCCTCCATGCGGTCGAGTATACGCACGAGGCTCATGGGATCGATCTCGACCAGTTCCGAGAGGCGCTTCTGGCTCACGCCCTCGTTGTTCGCGAGATAGGCGAGCGCCTTGCACTGCGGCAGCGTCAGGGACAGCGCGTGCGCGCGTCCCTCGAAGCGGCGCGTGTACAAACGGCTCACATCCTTCAGGAGGAAGCCCAAGTTGCGGTGCAGGTCCATACGGCTCCCGGCGAGACTGTCGTACGGCCCACTCTATCATATAAATCGATATGATATGTGATGCTTATCGTAACTATGGCATATGATCGGCCACCGGCGGTGGCGGCGCGCACGCCCCGGTGCGCTCAGTGGGCGTTGCCGTTACCCGAGAGATCAAGGAGTTGGAGGCTCTGAGCGCCGTTCTTGTCAACCTCGCGGTTCGACTCGCACACGTACTCCAGCATCTTGTAGCCGGCGCGGCGCTGGTACTGCCAGGTGAAGGTCCAGGGCTTGGTGAGATAGACCGGGTCGATGAGGGTGATCCGGTCCTCGAACATGTCGGGCGTGAGCAGCCGGATGCGCTCGTCGATCTGCAGGAGATTGCTGTGCGGAACATCCTGGAATTGCACTTCCGGCCGGATGCCGACGGTGTTGACGTGAAGCGTATCGCCTACCCAGTGGCCCACGGAGTGCCCCCAGAACTCCGGCTCCGCGTCCTCGATGGCGACCTGCTTCTGATCCAAATAGATGTAGCGGACCTGGCGGTAGGCTTCCTCGATGATGGTGATCTGTCCCGGCGTTTGCAGCACGTCCATGGGGAACATCGCCATCATCATGGCCGGCATGCCGTCGGGGATGCACTGCGCGTAGCCGCCAAAGAGCGGCTGCCCGCGCTGGTCGGCCGCGCGCGAGGCGGCCTGGTGCGCCTTCCAGGCCGCGAGATATTTCGGCTTGAGCGGCGGGTCCGTCGAGACCGGGATGGAGGAAGTGAACCGGGGATTGAGTTTGAGGCCGCTCGGATGATAACGGTCCCAGGTGCCGGTCAGGTCGGTCCGGGGCACGGGAGAAGCGCTGGTTTGCGCGCGTGCGGTGCCTGCCGCGGGCGAGGTGCCGTGCCCTGGCGAAGCGCTCTGCCCCTGGGCGGCTGCGAGGCCGCCTAGCGCGAGCGCGATGGCAAGACCCATGGCGGTGCCGCTACGCGCGAGACGCTGTGTGCGCGGCGGCGGGGATGTCGATCGTGAAATCATGATGCGGATACTCGCGAGTTCACGGAGCGGGGCACGGCCGGCGGCTAGTGGATGTTGGCCTGGCCTGCGGGGGCGCCGTTGTTGAAGCTGCGGCCGTCGGCCAGGGTCACTTCCTTGAGCAGGCCTCCCGCCTGTCCCGACCTCAGCGGGGCGATGATGGTCGTGATGGTGTCGCCGACCTTGATCATGTTCCACTTCCAGCCGACGCGGTCGAGGATGCCGGGGTTCGCGCACTCGATCGTGTAGTTCTTGGGCGGGCCGCCCGAGGGCTGGATCGCGGCGAGCAGGATGTAGACGTGGGGATTGGTCCACTGGAAGTACTTGACGGTCCCCTTGAGCTTGATCTGATGGTCGTGGTCGAACATCGCGAAAGAGTGGTGCGCAAAGGCGGGCCACGCGGCCGTGAGCACCAGGGCCAGCACGGAAGCCCGAAGAACTGCAACTCTGCTAGGCACTTTCATCGGTGGCGATCTCCTCGTGGTCTGCCCGCGGGTGCGAGCGGGCCGCGGCCCGGGCGCCATCATAACGCGACCGGTTGACCCTGCAACGGACGCGCCGTCAGACCGCCGGCGTCGTAGCGTCGAGGTCCACTGCCGCGGGCTGATAGTGGGTGTCGAGGTCTCGCCGCAGATCGCGGCCGGCGAGGAGGTAGTGCAGCGCCGCCCAGAGGCTGAGCAGCGACATGACCATCAGGGCGTCGCGAATGCCCACGGCGGAAGCGTTTCCGCACGCGGCGACGAGGGCCTCAGGTGAGCCGTTCGGCGCGGCGCCTCCTGGGCACATGGCCTTGAAGCCGCCTGACCCGAACGCGTGGATCGCGAACTGATCGCTCAGGAAGCCGACGATAGTCGGGCCGAGGCCGATGCCAACGAGCCCCAGCACGAGGGACACGACGAAGGCGGACGAGGCACGCATGTTGGCGCCGACCATGTTCTGCGCCAGCGCGAGCGACGGCGCGTAGTAGAGGAACATGCACAGGTGCGCCGCGATGAGCAGCGCCACGGCGATCGGAACCACGGACTGGTTGAATCCGAGCAGGAACAGCGGCGCGGAGAGCGCGAGACCGACCGCGGGGCCCCAGACATACCAGCGCTTGTCGAACCGGCCCGCCCAGTCCACACCGAACCCGCCCACCAGCAGGCCGGAGGCCATCGCGGCTCCCGCGATCAGGGCGAGCAGGCGCCCCGCAGCGGCGATCCCCATGTGGTAGTTGCGGACGAGGAACGCGCTCAGGAACTGGCCGATGGCGTTCATGGCGGTCGCCCCGAGAGCGCAGCCGATGAGGACGTGCCACATCGAGCGCTTGGCGAACAGGAACCGGAAGACGACCCAGGTGGACGGAGGCGCCTCGTCCCCGGAGAGCGGCAGGGGGTCGCACGTGCCGCGGAGCGGCTCCCGGAACGTGAGGAAGGCGACGATGGCGACGGCAATCGCGAGCGATCCGATCACGATGAACGTCGCCCGCCAGCTCACGTACTGCGCAAGGTACCCGGCTCCGGCCGTCCCGAAGACGACGCCGATCGGCGCTCCGAGCCAGATGATCGACATGACCGACGCGCGCTTCTCCATCCTGTAGTGATCGCCGATGAGCGAGGAGACCGGCGTTCCGAATCCGGCATCGCCCACCCCGACGCCGATGCGGAAGATCAGCAGGCCGAAAAAGCTTCTCGCCGTGCTGCAGAGCGCGACCATCGCGCCGAAGAGCGCGATGCATCCCGCGATGATCTTGGTGCGGCTCGCGCGCTCCGCGAGCCGCGCGAGCGGCAGGCCCATCAGGGTGTAGAAGATGGCGAATCCGATCCCCTGGATGAGCCCCATCTCGGAGTCGGTGAACTTCAGATCGAGCTTGATGGCCTGGACGGAGGCGGCGAGGCCCTGCCGATCGGCGAGGTTCAGGGCATTGATGACCACCAGCAGCACGAGCAACCAGGTCCGGTAACCCTTCGAGAAGGCCGACGGGGCGGAGGGTGAGGCCATGAGCGGTCCTTTACGAACGATCCGGATCCGGACGGGCGATGCTACGCCGCGCCTGCCGCGAGCGCCACGAGCGCCACGAGCGC
>JASHYG010000210.1 GCA_030043215.1 Gammaproteobacteria bacterium | reverse complement strand
CGGTGGGGCGATCGGCTCCAGCGCGGACGCGGCCAACGCGCAGCGGAACGCGCAGGTGGTGAGCTACTCCAACGCCCAGATCGCGCAGATCGACCAGGAAGCGGCAAACTATCGCCGGCCTTGAGCGCATGCCTCGAGGGCCGCGGTTACAGCGTACACTGAGCTCTTGAGGAGTCATTGACACCATGAGACGGGATGCCATCACGCGTTCGCGAGCGGCGCTGCTCCTCGTGCTCTGTGGCGGGCTCGCAGCCGCCGCGGCGCAAGCGCAGGACCAGCACAACGACCGCGCGCGCGCGCGTGCCGATGTCGGACGCCAGCACGTCGATTCGCGGTTCAACCACAACCACGCCTACCCCGCCCGGGGTGTCGTCGTTCATGCGCTCCCGGCGCAGCATTACGACGTGGTGTTCGGCGGCGGCCATTATTTCTTCGCGGGCGGTGTCTGGTATGCCCCGCGCGGAGGCCTGTTCGTGGTCGTCGCGCCGCCGTTCGGCGTGTTCGTGCCCATCCTGCCGCCGTTCTATACCACCATCTGGGTCGCCGGCGCGCCGTACTACTATGCGGACGACGTGTACTACGTCTACCGGGGGCCCGTGAGCGGGTACGAGGTCGTGGCTCCGCCTCCGGAGCAGGAGGTCGCCGGCGCTCCGCCGCCGCCTGGGGCGGGTCCTGCGCCCGGTCCCGCGCCGGTGAGTCATGAGCTCTTCGTCTATCCCAAGAACGGTCAGAGCCCCGATCAGCAGGCGAAGGACCAGTACGAGTGCCACACGTGGGCATCGAGCCAGACCGGCTTCGATCCGACGGCGCTGAATGGAGGCGTGCCGCCGCAGCAGGCTGCCAGCAAGCACGCGGACTACAATCGCGCGATGGGCGCCTGTCTCGAGGCCCGCGGCTACACCGTGAGGTAGGCTTCCCGCCTCAGCTCGCCTGACGAGGTCTCACTCCGCTCTCGTGGAGGATTCGCGGCACGTGCGCCTCCCAGCCGAGCGCCATCACGTGGACGCCGCTGGACACGCCTTGCAGGCGCCGGATCAGCTCCACGGCGATCTCGATTCCGGTTTGCTCCTCGCGGCCCGCGCCGGCGGCCTCCTGCATCCTCTGCAGGAGCTCGTCCGGGACCCGGATGCCCGGCACGTTGGCGTTGAGCCAGCCGGCCATCTTGGCTGATTTGAGTGGGATGATGCCCGCGAGGAGCGCCACGTCCCCGAGACCTGCCGCCGCGACGAATCGCTCGACCACCGGCACATCGAAGACCGCCTGAGTCTGCAGAAACCGCGCCCCGGCGTCGATCTTGCGGCGCGTGTTATCCGCCTCCCGCGCGAGGTCCTCGGCGCCGGGATTCGCGGTGGCGCCGATGAAGAGCTTCGGTGCGCCCTTGAGCTCGTTGCCCGCGAGGTCGTGGCCGCCGGCGAGTCCCCGTGCCGCGGCGAGGAGCTCCACGGTCGTCAAGTCGAAAACCGGCTTCGCATCCGGATGGTCGCCGTTCTTCGGCGAGTCCCCCGTCATGAAGACGAAGTTGCCGATGCCGAGCGCCGCCGCGCCGAGCAGATCCGCCTGCACGGCGATGCGGTTACGGTCGCGCGCCGTGACCTGCACGATCGGCTCGACGCCGCGGTCGATGAGCAGGCGGGCGACGGATTTGGGCTCGATCGCCATGCGCGCGCGCGGCGATTCGGTGAGATTGACGGCATCGACCCAGGGTTTCAGCAGCTCCGCCTTGGCGAACACGTCCGTCAAGTCGATTCCCTTCGGGGGCGTGAGCTCCGTCGTGACCGCGAATTCTCCGGAGCGCAGCTTCTCCTCGAGTCGGTTCGTCATGGGGAAGTGCTCTCTCGCTCGTCTTTCGCCGTAGAATTCGTGGGCCGAACGGATATTGCCACCGAGATCCTCGCATGGCCACTCTCACGCACCTTCTCACGGCCGCATCCGAGCGCGGGCGCCTGCATCCGAGCGAGGCGCTGCGGCTGCTCGATCACGACCTCCCCTCGCTCATGCAAGCGGCGGAGGAGCTGACACTCGCCGGGCACGGCTCGACGGTGACGTACTCGCGCAAAGTGTTCATTCCGCTCACGCAGCTGTGCCGCGACGTCTGTCACTACTGCACGTTCGCCAAGGCACCCCGCGCGCTCCGCAGCGCGTATCTCGCGCTCGCGGAGGTGCTCGACATCGCGCGGGCCGGCGCCGCCGCCGGCTGCAAGGAAGCGCTCTTCACGCTGGGAGACAAGCCGGAGCTGCGGTATGCCAAGGCGCGCGCCGCGCTCTCGGGCATGGGCCATGAGAGCACTCTCGGCTATCTCGCAGCGGCCGCGCGCGAGGTGCTGCGCGAGACCGGGCTCCTTCCCCATTTGAATCCGGGTGTCATGACGCGCGCGGACCTGAGCCGCCTGCGGGCGGTGTCCGTGTCGATGGGCATCATGCTCGAGACTGCGGCCGACCGGTTGTCGGAGCGCGGCGGCCCGCACTGGGGCTCGCCCGACAAGGCTCCGGCTGCGCGGCTCGCCACCCTCGAGGCCGCAGGCGAGCTCGCTATTCCCTTCACGACCGGCCTCTTGATCGGCATCGGTGAGACGCGGAGGGAACGGATCGAAGCGCTGCTCGCCATCCGCGCGCTCCACGAGCGCCACGGCCACATCCAGGAGATCATCATCCAGAACTTCCGCGCCAAGCCCGGAACACGCATGGCGCGCGCGCCCGAGCCGCCGCTCGCGGAGCATCTGTGGACTGTCGCGGTGAGCCGGTTGATATTCGGGCCGTCGATGTCCCTGCAGGCGCCGCCCAATCTCCAGCCGAATGCGCTCGCGGCGCTCGTCCGGGCGGGCGTCAACGACTGGGGCGGCGTCTCACCGGTCACGCCGGACCACGTCAACCCGGAGGCGCCGTGGCCGCACCTCGCCCAGCTTGCCGAGCAAACGCAGGCGGCCGGCCGCACGCTCGTCGAGCGGCTGGCCATCACGCCGCCCTTCGCTCGCCATCCCGTGAAGTGGATCGATCCCGCCCTGCAGTCCGCCGTGCGCGCTCGAGCCGACAGCAGCGGGCGGGCGCGCATCGAGGCCTGGCACGCCGGCGCTGCGACGCCGATCCCGGCCTCCGCTCTCGGGTGGCTGCCTGCCTCCGGCGAGCGGCTACCCGATGCTTCCCGGCCCATTCGCCGCATCGTCGGTCAGGCGCTTCGCGGCGGCGCGCTGCAGACCGACGACATCGTCGCGCTCTTCGCCGCCGAAGGCGCCGACTTGCGGCACGTTCTCGCGGCCGCGGACCAGCTCCGGGCGGACACGGTCGGCCCGCTCGTCACTTACGTCGTCAACCGCAACATCAACTACACCAACATCTGCCTGTACAAGTGCGGCTTCTGCGCCTTCTCCAAGGGCGGAACCAAGGCGCTTCGCGGGCCCGCCTACC
>JASHYG010000209.1 GCA_030043215.1 Gammaproteobacteria bacterium | reverse complement strand
CGCTCCGCGAGGCCCTCCTCGAGATCTCGCGCAAGGGTTTCGGCATGACGGTCATCGTCGATGCGCAGGATCGCCTGCTCGGTGTGTTCACGGACGGCGATCTGAGACGCGCGCTCGACCGCCAAGTTGACCTCGATGGCGCCGCGATCGAGACCGTGATGACCGTGCGGTGCAAGACGATCGGGCCGCACGAGCTCGCGGCCGAGGCGGTGCACCTCATGGAGAGGCATCGCATCAATGCGCTCCCCGTGGTCGAGGCGGACAAGCTCATCGGGCTGTTCAACGTGCACGACCTGCTGCGCGCAGGCGTGATGTAGGCGCATCATGGCTCGACCGCGCCGAGGGATTCGTGCCTCGAGAGTGGATCTCGGCGTGGCCCCGCTCCCGGGCAAGCAGGCTCTCCCGCTTCCGATACGCCTGCTCGTGCTCGACGTGGACGGCGTTCTCACGGATGGACGGCTGTACTACGGGCCTCGAGGCGAGCTCATGAAGTCCTTTCACGTCCGCGACGGACACGGCATCAAGGCGCTGCGCGCCGCGGGGATCGAGGTTGCGGTCCTCTCCGGCCGCCGCTCGGCGGCAGTCGCCCGCCGCTGCCGCGAGCTCCACATTCGATACGTCATGCAGGGAGTCGCGGACAAGCTCGCCGCGTTCGGCCAGCTCGCCGCGCGCCTGCGGCTCGGGACCACGGAATGCGCCTGCATCGGCGACGACGTTCCCGACGTTCCCCTCATGCACGCGCTCGGTGTGGCCTACGCGGTTGCCGATGCCCATCCTGCCGCGCGGGAGGCGGCGCACTACACCACTACGCTTCCTGGAGGGCGCGGCGCCGTTCGCCAGGTCTGCGATCATCTGACCGGGGCCGTGCAGCGCCTCGAGCGCAAGCCATGATCCTGAGAGTGCTCGCCGCAGCGGCCGTGATCGCCCTGCTCATCGCGGGATGGCTCGCGCTCACCAGTGAGCAGAATGGCCCCGCCGCGCCGCCGCGGAGCAGCCGCGCGGACGCGAATCCCGGCTACACGGCGAGCAACGCCGATCTCATCGAGACCGGACCGGACGGACGGCCGATGTACACGTTGCATGCCGCCGAGATCCGGCAGCCGCCGGCCGCACAGTTCGCCGTGCTCGATAACGTCACGGTGCAGTTTCACGATCAGACCGGACAGCTCTGGAACGGGCGCGCCGATCGAGGCTTGGTCTGGAGTGGAGCCTCGCAGGTCGATCTGAGCGGGGCCGTGAGGCTCTGGGGTGTCCTCACGAGCACCCAGCAATCGGTCCAGATCTCGAGCGAGCGGCTGGACGTCGATACCCGGACGGAGATCGTGACCACGAAGGACCCCGTGGCCCTCGAGTGGGGCCGGCAGCGGCTCAGCGCGCACGGGCTCGTCGCGCACCTGCGGGAACAGCGCGTGGAACTGGAATCGGACGTGCATGGCACCTATCAGCCGTAAACTCACGCTGGCGCTGTTCGCGTGGCTCAGCCTCTCGCTCGCCGCCGCGGACGGAACGGGTGGCGCTGCGGGCCGTGCGGACCACGCGCCTCGGATCGTGAAGCCGAGCGGAACCATTTCGTGGACCGCCAACAAGGTGGACTACGACAACCGTGCGCAAGAGACCGTCCTGCGCGGTAACGTCATCGTCTCGCAGGGCGATCTGCGCGCGACGGCCGATCGCGCCGAGCGGCAAGGCTTGAGCGCCGACGATAGCCGCTGGACGTTCACGGGCCACGTGCACGTGAGCTCGGCGCTGCAGGGCAATCTCGAGTCCGACAAGGCGACGATCGACGTCCGCGGCAATGAGATGCAGGACGCCGTGGTGACCGGCGCTCCCGCGAACTTCGAGCAGACGAGCTCCACCACCGGCGTGCTGGCGCGGGGCCATGCCGATTCCATTGTGTACACCGTCGCCGCCGGGACCGTGCGCCTGACGGACGACGCCTGGCTCAAGTACGGAGACAACGAGATCACCGCGCCGTGGCTCGTCTACAACCTCAAGACGCAGCGGCTGCAAGGCGCGAGCTCAACCGATCGCGGGCCGCGCGTGCACATCACGATCCTTCCCAAGAGCGGAGGAGCGACCCCGGTCGGTCCCAGGAAGAGCCAGCCCCAAAAGGGCGGGTCGCCGGCGAGCACCGGGCCGGGAAATCAACCGTGACGGCAGCCGCGACGGCGCGGGTGCTGCGGGCGCAGGGGCTCGCCAAGCGCTACAAGTCGCGTCCGGTCGTCCTGGACCTCTCGCTCGAGGTGCGCGAGGGCGAGGTCGTCGGGCTCCTCGGCCCGAACGGCGCCGGCAAGACGACGGCGTTCTACATGATCGTCGGGCTCATCGCGTGCGAGGCAGGCCGCATCCACCTCGCCGACCGGGACGTGACCTTCCTGCCGATGCACCGCCGCGCGCAGCTCGGCATCGGCTACCTGCCGCAGGAAGCGTCGGTGTTCCGCAAGCTCTCGGTCGAGGACAACGTGCTCGCCATCCTCGAGACACGCGAGGACCTCGACCGTGCGGCGCGCGAGCGGCGGCTGGAGGAGCTGCTCGAGGAGCTGCGCATCGGCCACGTTCGCCGGACACTCGGCCTGACGCTCTCCGGAGGCGAGCGGCGACGCGTCGAGATCGCGAGGGCGCTCGCCGCCGATCCCCGCTTCATGCTGCTCGACGAGCCGTTCGCCGGCGTCGATCCGCTCTCCGTCCTCGACATCCAGCGCATCGTGCGCGAGCTCGCCGGCCGCGGCATCGGGGTGCTGATCACCGACCACAACGTTCGCGAGACGCTCGGCGTCTGCGACCGCGCGTACATCGTCAGTCAGGGAACTGTGATCGCGTCCGGATCTGCGGAAGAAATCCTTGCCAACCCCCAAGTCCGTGAGGTGTACTTGGGAGACTCGTTCCGTCTCTGATGTCCATTCTCAGAGAGGAACTCAAGGATTTTCAAAGA
>JASHYG010000208.1 GCA_030043215.1 Gammaproteobacteria bacterium | reverse complement strand
TCGTAGAGCTTCGCCTTCAGCATCTTCATCGCCGTCGAGCGGTTCTTGTGCTGGCTGCGCTCGTTCTGGCACGCGACGACGATCCCGCTCGGCAGGTGCGTGATGCGCACCGCGGACTCCGTCTTGTTGACGTGCTGGCCGCCCGCGCCGGAGGAGCGGTAGACGTCCATCTTCAGGTCCGCGGGATTCACCTCGATCTCGATATCGTCGTCGACCTCCGGGGAGACGAACACCGAGGCGAACGAGGTGTGGCGGCGGTTGCCCGAGTCGAAGGGCGACTTGCGGACGAGCCGGTGCACGCCGGTCTCGGTGCGCAGCCACCCGTAGGCGTAGTCGCCCTTCACCTCGACGGTCGCGCTCTTGATGCCGGCGACCTCGCCGGGGTTCGAATCGATGACCTCGCACGCGAATCCGCGCGCGGCCCCCCAGCGCAGGTACATCCTGAGCAGCATCTGCGCCCAGTCCTGCGCCTCCGTTCCCCCGGCGCCGGCTTGGATGTCGAGAAAGGCGGCATGCGAGTCCATCTCGCCGTGGAACATGCGCTTGAGCTCGAGGGCGCGCACGGCGTCGGTGAGCCGCTGCGCGTCGCGCCCGATGTCGGCCGCGGCGGCCTCATCGCCCTCCCCCTCGGCGAGGGCGAGCAGCTCGATGGTATCGTCGATGCCCTTGGATGCGCGATCGATCTCGCCGATGTCCGCGGTCAACCGCGCGCGCTCGCGCCCGAGCTCCTGCGCGCGCTCCGGCTTCGACCACACTGCAGGGTCCTCCAGCTCGCGGCCGACCTCCTCCAGGCGCTCCCGCTTGCGGTCGTACTCAAAGAAACCCCCGTAGGGAGCGGATGCGCTCCTGCAGATCTTTGAGCTGGCGGTTGAGCTGGTTGACTTCCATCATGGCAGGCTCGTAAAGCGCGCTAGTCTAGCAGGACGGGGCCGGCGGCTCACGCGGGGGGAAGCACGTGGTCCACGAGCAGCTGCAAGCGCCGCTCGCCCTGATACTCGTTGATGTCGAGGCGGTAGACCAGGCGAGCCTCGCCGGAGGGCAGCTCGAGGGGGCCCTGCCGCGCGGCGGACCCGGTCGCCGCACGACCCTCGGCAACCGTGGCACGCTCGATGTGGTTGAAGGCGATCGCATCGAAAGACCGTCCGGTGCGGGGCACCTCGACCCACATCTTCAAATGCTTATCGCCCACCACGCGGGAATTGCGGACCGAGAACAGGCCGTCGAAGCACGGCTCCGGAAACGCCTGGCCCCAGGGCCCGCCGTCGCGCAGCGCGGCCGCAGTGTCGAGTGCAATCTCGTGCGCCGCGAGCTCGCCGTCGGTCTCGACGCAATCGGCGTCCGCGACGCCTTCCCTCGAGCGCGCCACTTCCTCGTCGAACGCGCGCGCAAACGCGTCGAGCTTCGCCCGCTCGAGGGTGAGGCCGGCGGCCATGGCGTGGCCGCCGAAGCGCATGATGAGATCCGGATGGCGCACCGCGACCGCATCGAGCACATCTCGAATGTGCAGTCCCGCAACCGATCGGGCGGACCCGCGCAGCAGGCCGTCGCCGGCCTGCGCGAACGCGATCACCGGGCGCCCGGTGCGCTCCTTGACGCGGCCCGCGACGAGGCCCACGACTCCCTGGTGCCAGCTCTCGTCGAACAGCGTGAGCCCGCTGTGCCGGCCGGCGTCGGAGGCGGCCCCGGTGAGCTGCCGCACGGCGGCGAGCGCCTCCGTCTGCATGCGCGCCTCGATCGCACGCCGCTCCTGGTTCAACTGATCCAGCCGTGCGGCCAGCTCGCCCGCGCGCGCGGCATCCTGGGCGAGGAGGCACTGGATGCCGATACTCATATCGTCGAGCCGCCCCGCCGCATTCAGCCGCGGGGCGACGCCGAAGGCCAGATCGGCCGCGGTGAGGTCGGCTCGATGCCGCCCGGCAACGCTGAGCAACGCGCGGATGCCCGGCACGCAGCGCTCGGCGCCGATGCGCTTGAGGCCCTGTGCGACGAGCACTCGATTGTTCGCATCGAGCGGCACGAGGTCCGCGATGGTACCGAGCGCGACCAGGTCCAGGTACTCCGCCGGGCCGGGCGCACCGCGCGGCGCGGCGCCCGATGCGTCGAGCAGGCGCTTGAGCGCCGCCGCGACATAGAACGCCACGCCGACGCCCGCGAGCGCGCGGCTCGCAAAGACGCTCGCGCGCGCGTTGGGATTCACGATCACGTTCGCGGCCGGCAGTTCGGCACCGGGGAGATGGTGATCGGTCACGAGCACATCGATGCCGCGCTCGCGCGCTGCGGCCACTCCGGACACGCTCGACATGCCGTTATCCACCGTGACGATGAGCGTCGGCCTGCGCTCCGCGGCGAGCGCGACGATCTCCGGAGTGAGGCCGTAGCCGTACTCGAAGCGGTTCGGCACCAGGAAGTCCACGGCGGCGAACGACCAGGCCTCGAGCGCGCGCACCATCAGCGCGGTGCTCGTCGCGCCGTCTGCATCGAAGTCCCCGACGATGAGGACGCGGCCCGCCTCGCGGTGCCGGGCGAGCAGCTCTGCGGCCGCATCGACCCCCTCGAGCGTGCCGACGGGATGCAGCCGTTCCAGGGCGAGGCTGAGCTCCGCAGCCGCCCGGATGCCGCGCGCCGCATAGACGCGCTCGAGAACAGGATGAACGGAGGTCCCGAGGTGGAGCGTCGCGGCCTCCCGCCGCCTGATGCGCGTGATCATGGTTGCAGCGCGGCGAGCGCCGCACGCGGGCGGCGCCAGCGTTTCATTCGGTCGCGGGACGTGAGTGACACCTGCCGATCGCTCGCCACCACGGCGAGGCACGCGATCTCGCGGCGGGCGAGCAGCTCGAGCGCCGGCTCGATCCAGTCGCGATCGAGCGCCTCGAGCGCGTGGACCGGCGCCGCAGGCGAGACGCTCGGCGGGCGCGAATCGCCGCCCGAACTGAATAGCTCGATCTGGACGACCCCGCGATCCGCGGTGGCGGCGAGCGACGCGAGGCTTCGCGGCGCGGGTTCGCCCGGCGCGGGCCCGTACGGCACGGGTTCGCACGGCGCGCCGAGGAGATGCGAGAGACCTTCCACGAAGGGATCATCGCCCAAAACAGCAACGGCCGGCGAGCGCTCGCCGGATGAAGGCACGCCCTGCGCGCCGGAGAGCGGCGCTCCGCCGCCCCACAGCCACAGCGTGCTGATCGGCGGCCGCCCCGCGCGCATGCGATGCGCGTTGAGCGGATGCTCGTGCAGCCACATCTCGATCTCCACGCCGAGACGCCGCAGAGCGCTGGCCGCGGCTCCGTGCGGTAAAGCCTCCCCGATGGTCGATCCCAGACAGCGCGCCGGATCCGTCGTCCGCACCTCGCCCGGCGGCGCCGGGCCGGTCGCGAGGAACCGGCCGCAGCGAGTGGGCACGAGGGTGTAGCCCGTACCGGCGAATGCGGTATCGAAGGCGCGGCACAGCTCCGCCTGAGCCGGGCCGTCGAGACGCAGAAGACCGTGCGGCATGAGATGCAGGCTCGTGAGGCTCGCGGTGAGATGCAACGGATCGGCGAGCCAGATCCACTGCGGAGTTTGAGTCTCGGGGCCCGCCGCGAGCGGCGGGCGAGCCCCCGGCAGCGCGGCAGGCGCCGACGGTCCGGCTGCCACCGACGGCGCACACACGGCGATGGATCCCGGACTCACGCGGGCGAGATCGCGGCGGCCGAGCCACTCTGCGAGCCATGCGCGCCAGCCCTGCGGCCGCTGCTCGAGAGTCCCGAAGCGCACCATGCGGTCGAGGCCAGGCAGGTGCAGCTTGCCGGCGGGCGGAGGAGCCACGCCGGGGGCCAGGTAGAGGTCCGATACGACCATGACGAGCTGCCGCACGAGGCGTATGTTAACGGCATGAAGCTCACGCTCGATGCGCGCACCGACGTGAATTTGATTCGCGGCTATGCGCCCGGCGCCGTGCGCATCGGCGAGCGGCTGGTGAGCACACCGTGCATCGTCGCAGCCGACACGCTCATCACCGAGTGGGAAGCTCCGAGCGCGGCGGAGCTCGCGGCCTCGCACCTCGAGCCGGTCTTCGCGTTGAATCCGCAGGTGGTGCTGCTCGGCACCGGCGCCGCGCAGCGCTTCCCGAGCGCTCAGGTTCGCGAGGCCTTCGCAGCGCGCGGCATCGGGCTCGAGCCGATGGACTTCCGCGCGGCGTGCCGCACGTACAACATTCTCGTTCAGGAGGAGCGGCGGGTAGTGGCGCTGCTGTTTCCGATATGAGCCGCCACGAGGCGGTCTAGAGAAGGCACAGAGGGAGAGAGTTCCACCAACACAATCATTCGAAGCTGACAGACTCGAACAATTGGCTCTATCTTATTGTTTTTGCACACAGTTATTGTTGCTTTTCATCGGTCCCTCCACCCTGTGCCTTCTCCCGACCGTCTGTCGTTGTTCGGAGACATGGTAATCGGCTTGCAGTTCCAGGTGCAAGCTATTT
Organism: Gammaproteobacteria bacterium; assembly: GCA_030043215.1. GTDB lineage: Bacteria > Pseudomonadota > Gammaproteobacteria > Steroidobacterales > Steroidobacteraceae > JASHUC01. The sequence goes on along the minus strand of JASHYG010000208.1, from coordinate 1,228 downwards.
GAGGACCTTCAAGTTTTCCGATCGGGGAGAAAGCTCGCTCGCCACAGGCTCTGCCGCGGGAGGCACGCCGCGGCTCCGGCATCCCGGTCAGATGAACCAGCATTTTGATTCAGCTACTTACGATCAGAATATCGCGTAGCCTCTCAGCTAGATCGTGCCTCCGAGGAGCGGCACGAAGGCGACGGCACCGAGCGGCTGGCGCTCGATGCGCTGCTCCTTGCGCACGAAGCGGACGAGCTCCTGCTCGCCTTCCGCGCCGATCGGCACGATCAGCCGGCCGCCGACCTTCAGCTGCTGCAGCAGCAGCTCGGGAACCGTGAGTGGCGCGGCGGCGACGAGGATGCCGTCGTACGGCGCATGAGCCTTCCACCCGCCGCTGCCGTCGCCGTGCCGGAAGCGCACGTTGCGCAGCTCGAGCTCCTTGATGCGCTGCCTCGCGCGCTCGACGAGCGGCTCGATGCGCTCGATGGTGAAGAGCTTCTCGACGAGCGGCGCGAGCACGGCGGTCTGGTAGCCGCAACCGGTTCCAACCTCGAGGACACTCAGAAGCGGCGTGCCCTCGAGCAGCGCTTCGGTCATGCGCGCGACGATGTAGGGCTGCGAGATGGTCTGCCCGAAGCCGATCGGCAGCGCGGTGTCCTCGTACGCGCGGCTGCTCAGCGCCTCGTCCACGAAGATGTGCCGCGGCACGTTGCGGATGCGCTCGAGGACGCTCAGGTTCGAGATCCCCTGCTCTCGCAGGCGCTGCACCAGCCGATCGCGCGTGCGCGCCGAGGTCATGCCGATCCCCGTCATCCGCAAGTCAGACATGGATGCCGCTCAGCCAGCTCGCGACCTCGGGCAGGGCCGCGTGCCGCGTGAAATCGATCTGCAGCGGAGTGACCGAGACATAGCCCTCGGCGATGGCGTGGAAGTCGGTTCCGGGGCCCGCGTCCGCTTGAGGGCCCGCCGGCCCGATCCAGTACACCGGCTGTCCCCGGGGATCGTGCGCGCGCATCACCTGCGCCGATCGATGCCGGAAGCCGAGCCGCGTCGCGCGGATCCCCTTGAGCTCACCGAAGGGCACGTCCGGCACGTTGACGTTGAGAATGAGCGACCGCTCGAGCGGCTGCTCGAGCAAGCGCTCGAGCAGCAGGCGCGCGACGCGGGCGCCGCTGTCGAAGTGCCGGCCGCTGCGAGGCGCGGTGCACAAGGAGAGCGCGAGCGTCGGCAGGCCGAGGAAGCGTCC
>JASHYG010000207.1 GCA_030043215.1 Gammaproteobacteria bacterium | reverse complement strand
CAGCGGGATCGTGTTCTCCGTGAAGCGGATGTCCGGTGTCGTCGGCAGTTGCGATGGCGCATGGGCCACCAGCGCCTGGAGATAGGTGTCGGCGAGCGCGTCCAGGCATTGCTCGTTGCAACTCGCCTGGGCGGCGACCGGCGCAACAGCTGCGGCGGCGGCGAGCGCGATGAGCACTCCCAATCGGTTTGCGGCTCGCGAGCCATCGTGAGAGGTCATTCGACTCTCCTTTCTTCTCGGTCTCGAGTCATCCACGGCGGCCGAGCTGGCTACCGCGGAGCGGCGATCGTGATCTTGTCGTTCACGACGGGGTTACGATCGTTCGTGCAATCGAAAGGCAGCATCCGGTCCTGATCGAGAACGCGCGACCACCGGGTCGAGACATGCCACGGATGGGCCAAGCGCTCCCGATCGTCGATCGTCAGGTCGTCCTCCAGCGTGTTGCGGTCGACCAACCGGACACGCTCGGTGAAGTGCGCCTGCTCACTCAAATCCGGGAATCCCGCCGGCTTGACCTCGATGGTATCGATGACCAGCGTCGCCCCCTCCCAGTGACCGATGGAGTTCCCCGTGCTCGTCGGCCACAGATCCTCTTCGCTCGGGTGCTTGCGGCCGTCCGTGTAAACGTGCCGGACATCCCCGTCCTCGTAGAGAAACAGCGTCTCCTCGGGTGTCACGGACACCTGAAACATGAACGGCAGCTCGAGCAAAATCGGAAACGGCACGTCCCGGCAAAGCTTGGCCACCGCCAGGCCCGGGGGCGTGGCGTTCCCTTGGGTCCGGTGCTCCCGCTCCCACCCCGGCTTGTAGGGGGGCTTCCCCGCCAGCGGGATGTACTGGGTTAGGGATTCGGAGTGCTTGGCATAGGGGTAGCCCGTTAAATTGTCCGAAGCGGCAGACAACTTCGATTCCCACAGGCCGCTCCAGTTGGGCAACGTCGCAAAGATCTGGTTGCGCTCGGCGGAGCTCCAGTGATCCTGGGCCGAGGCGGTGGCGCAGAGCAGTGCCAGTCCGGCTGCGAGTCCCGCCACCACACTCACCCGCCCGCTCATGACTGCGCTTGCGGTGAAGCCGACTTGAACGGTGCGCCGTTCGGGCCGGTGCCGGAGATGAACTCGCCGCCCTTCGTCCCGTCCTTCGTCGGATAAATGACGATCGTCACGCGATCTCCGGGCTTGAGCGTCCGGGGTCGCCAGCCTTTACGATAGAGCTGCGAAGGCGAGCCCATCTCGACGCTCCACTCCGTCGCCGCACTCTGCGCCGGCACCACCACCTGGATCCAGCAGTGAGGATTGGTCCACTGGAACAGCTTCACCGTTCCGTGCAGCGTGAGTGGCCGCTTGGCATCGAAGATCGCGGCGGAGTGATGTGCAGTGCACGGTAGCGCGAAGATCGAGACGGCCGCTACGGCTGCGGACTTGAGCACGTCAGTCGGCGTCACGGATCCCCCCTCGATTGACTTGTCGTCATGACTCCGAACGGCCGCAAATTGCGTGCGCGCGCTCCGAGCACGTTCTATTTAAGCACGTTCGCCCGCGAGCCGCACGGATCAGGCGAAATCGATCCTCGGGCCGAGCGGCACCACGCCGCTCGGATTGACGCTGCGGATGGAGTAGTAATTCTCCTTGTACGTCTGCACGTCGACCGTCTGGGCGATGCCCGGCACGGCGTAGAGCGTCTTCGTGTAGCGCCAGATCGCCGGGTACTCGTAGACGTGGCGTAGATTGCACTTGAACAGCGGGTAGTAGGCGCAGTCGAAGCGCACCAGGGTCGGGAACAGGCGCCAGTCGGCCTCCGTCTGGCGATCGCCGAGAAGATAGCGCTGCCGCGACAGCGTCTGCTCGATCCAGTCGAAAGTCCCGAACATGGCGCGCACCGCCTGCTCGTAAGGCTCCTGACGAACGGCGAAGCCGCAGCGATACGCGCCATTGTTGACGTCTCGGTAAATGCGCTCGTTGACCTCGTCGATCCGCTGCGCGAGGTCGGCCGGATAGTAGTCGGTCCGGTCGTCGGTGAAGGCGGCGAACTCGCGATTGAGCATGCGGATGATTTCGGAGGACTCGTTGTTGAGGATCTTCTCGGTCTTCTTGTCCCACAGGATCGGCACCGTGCAGCGCCCGGTGAAGTTTGGCACCGCTCGGCGGTAGACGTCGTACGCGAAGCGCGCTCCAAACAGCGGATCGGGCGTGGGGAAGGCCCATCCGCCCTCCCCCGGCGCGTGATGTACATAGGACGTCGAGACCACGCCCTCCAGCTTCTTCAGCTTGAGGAAAATCATGACGCGATGGCACCAGGGACAGCCGAAGGCGAGGAAAAGATGGTAACGCCCGGCCTCCGCCCGGAAGCCGGAGCTGCCGTCCGCAGTGACCTTGTCGCGGAAGGTCGCTGCGGTGCGATCGAACGACCCAGCCTTGCCGAGCGTGTCGGTTGCATGCTCGTCCCATCTGCCGTCGATCAACATGCCCATGCCCGCACCCTTTCCCGTCACTTGTTTCGCGCGCTGCATTCCCCAACTTCCGCGCATCATCTTAACCGGCGAAATAGCGTAATGAGACGCAGGGACGGCTTGCGATATGGATCTCTGAGAATACGTAATATTATTTTTATATTTCATATAGTTACATGATATATCTATATCAAATATGTACATCGGCCGCCCCTCAAGCTGGACATTCGGACGATCGCCGCGAGCGAGCGCTACCGAGCTGCTAGGACATGGGCGGCCTATACTTGAGAGGATGAAGCAAGAAACCGAGCATCTCAGAAGCACCCGGTGGCCCGGGCGGCCGGACGAGCAACCCATCCAGCGCGTCGTCGGCAAACGTGTCGCACCGCCGCCCGGACGGCTGCCGAGCGCCATTGCGCGAGCAGCGATGGATTCGAATGCGCGCTACCGTACGAGGGTCCCGAAGGGGATCTTCTTCTATGACAGTCACGAGCAGATGACTCACGATCGCGAGCGGTGGACGGTGGAGTTGATGCGGGCCCGACGCGCCGCACTGCGCGAGCCGAAGAAGCCTTGACGCCCGGCGTCACCCGGACCGGAGCTTCGAATAACCGCTACGAGGGCTCCACGCCGCTGCCATCCCAAGGTTGACCCATGCTGAGCTACGCCCGCGGTCCGGATCAGCCCCTGCTCGATGAGACGCTTCATACGGCGTTCACGCGGGCAGTTGCGCGCCGGCCGGACGCCGATGCGCTGATCGCGCCGTTTCAAAACGTTCACTTGAGCTTCCGCGAGCTGGCGGCGGAAGTCGAGCGGGTAGCGGGTGCGCTCATCGCACTGGGCCTCGAGCCGGGCGATCGCTTCGGCGTGTGGGCGACGAATTGCGCAGAATGGCTCTACCTTCAGCTCGCCGCCGCGCGGGCCGGTCTCATACTGGTCAACGTCAATCCGGCGTACCGCTCGCCGGAGCTCGCCTATGTGCTCGCAAAATCGCGGATGCGCGCGCTCTTCCTGCACGAGCGTGGCCGGCATAGCGACTATCGAGCCATTCTCGAGGAAGCGCGCGGAGCCCAGGGGGGCCTCGCCCTGCGCCGCGTCGTCTATCTCGGCACTTCCTCTTGGAGCGATTTCCTCGCGGCATCCCGCCCGATCGGCGCCGTGCGCGTGTCGCCCGACGACACGACCAACATGCAGTACACGTCGGGAACCACCGGCTCCCCCAAGGGCGTGATGCTCACGCATCGAAACATCGTGAACAACGGCTGGTTCGTGGCGCAGTCGTTGAGATTGACGGCGGACGACCGGATCGTCCTGCCCGTGCCGATGTATCACTGCTTCGGCTGCGTCATCGGGACGGTCCCGATGGCGACCGTCGGCTGCGCACTGATTCTGCCGGCGCCGACCTTCGATGCGGCGGCGACCTTGGCCGCGATCGAGCGCTATCGAGGCACGGTGATCTACGGCGTGCCGACCATGTTCATCGCGCAGCTCGATCACCCGCAGTTTCGGGAGCGCGACCTCACGAGCCTGCGCACCGGCATCATGGCGGGCTCACCCTGCCCGATCGAGGTGATGCGTCGTGTCGTGAGCGATATGCACTGCCCGCAGATTACGATCGCCTACGGTCAGACGGAGGCCTCGCCGGCGATTACCGGCTCCCCGGTCGATGCCTCCCTGGAGCTTCGGGTAGGAACCGTCGGCGCGCCCTACCCGAACACCGAGGTCAAGATCGTCGACCCCACGGGCAACACGGTTCCGGTCGGCGAGCAGGGCGAGCTCTGTGCCCGCGGCTATCTGGTGATGCAGGGCTACGACGGCGATCCGGAAGCCACGGCACTCGCGATCGATCGGGACGGATGGCTACACACCGGAGATCTCGCGACGATGCGGTCGGACGGACTGTTTCGCATTACCGGTCGGGTGAAGGACATGATCATCCGCGGCGGGGAGAACATCTATCCGCGCGAGATCGAGGAGTTCCTCTACACTCATGCGCAGGTGGCCGACGTGCAAGTCGTCGGAGTGCCGGATGCCAAGCTCGGAGAGAAGGTGGTGGCCTGGATTCGGCTGAGGCCTGACGCGACCGTCACCGGGGAGGCGCTGCGAGAGTTCTGCGCCGGTCGCATTGCGCATTTCAAGATCCCGGAGTGCATCCGGCTCGTTGACGAGTTCCCGATGACGGTGACAGGAAAGATTCAGAAGTTCCGGATCCGGCAGGCGGAGATCGAGCTACTCGGTCTCGGGGATGCGTCGAGAATCGAGACGGCCTGACGCGAGCATGCCGCCAATGCGAAAGAAGCTCTCGGTCGATGGCCGCGCGACGCCTCACATCCGCAGGACCGGCTTGACGACCGCGCCCTGCGTGCAGGCTTCCCACGCCTGCCCGATCTCAGCGAACGGAAACTCGTGCACCAGCTTCTCGAAGGGAAAGCGGCCTTGGCGCCAGTAGTCGATCATCAGCGGGATGAATACTTTCGGCGCGGCGCTGCCGCCCAGGATCCCCTGTAGCCTGCGACCGGAGGCCAGCAGCGCCGCCATGTTGGGCGCCCAGGCGCCTCTCGGGCGGGTCACGAATCCCGCAGTCCCCTCGGTAGCAAGGCACTCGGCGGCCAGCGTGAAGACCTCGGCCGCGCTCGTCGTATTGAAGCTGAACGTGAATCCGTCGGGTGAGATCTCGCGCAAGGCGTTGGCCGTCGTCTCATCCGACGCGATGGCCTCGGTGGCACCCAGCTCGCGCGCGAGCCTCAGGCGCGCCTCCGAGATATCGACGGCGACGATGCGTGATGCGCCGGCAATCCGGGCCGCCATCACTGCGGCGAGTCCCACGCTGCCTGCACCGAAGACCACGATGGACTCGCCCGGCCGTAGCCGGAAGGCCTCGAGGACCGATCCCGCACCGGTGATGATTCCGCATCCCAGGGGTCCGAGCAGATGGAGCGGCAGATCCTTCGCGACCTTCACCGCGGATCTTTCCGGCGCGATCACCTGCGTCGCAAACGAGGATTGCGCGAAAAACATACCGTGCACGCGCTCGCCGTGCTGGCTGAGCGGGGAAGACCCGTCGCCCCGCATCCCGCCGAAGCTCAGCTTCATCGCGTCACGACAATAGGTCGGCCGGCCGGCGTGGCATTTCGGACAGTGGCCGCAGGAGGCGCCGCTCAGCACGACGTGATCGCCGGCGGCGAGATCGCGAACGCCGCTGCCCACGGCTTCGACTACACCAGCGCCTTCGTGGCCGAGCACGATCGGCCTCGGTATCGGCATGCCGAGCCCGGCGTGACAGAACAGGTCGGTGTGGCAGATGCCGGAGGCCACCACCCGTACCCTGACCTCATCCGCTCGGGGCTCCTCGAGATCGACCTCCTCGATCGTCGGATGGATCTGCCCCGTGCGCGAGACTGCAGCTCGTATCCTCAATGTGATTCTCCAGCGGTCTCAGCCAAGGCTGCGCTGCGAGAGCGCGACTTGCAACTTGCTCAGGTGAGTCGTACTCGCGCGCGTCGGACTCGACTACTCTCAGATGTTTTACCAGAGATATATGTCATTATAAATTGATAAATAACACAATTAATTATATAAGGACGCCCGCTCACAACGAGAGAGCTTGCTGCCGCGATCAAGTCGATTGGCGCTCGCGCCGCGTGTCAACCATCCGTGCCTTCACTCGTTTTATAATGCCGGCGCTTCACGGAAGCCTGCCCGAGTGCGTTGCCGATGCAGAAGATCATGCCCATGATCCGCACAGTCCTCGCCGCGGCGCTCACGTGCGCTCTCGCGGCGTGCGTGACGTTGCACGTCACGTCCAGTGTGAACACCTCGGCCGTGAGCGCCGTCCAGTGCCACACGGTTGCGTGGGCGGGGTCGTTCTCCGGCAATACCCCGCTGTATAGCACCATCGCGAATCCCGTCAACGAGAGCTTCCTGCGGACGGCCATCGCGGCCCAGCTCAACTCCAAGGGCGCTCGTATGGTGACCTCCGGCGCCGACTGCCTCATCGGGTACGGGATCGGCTCGCGCAATATGGTCGACGGTCCCTACCCTTACTGGGGTTGGGGCTGGGGACCGCGCTGGGGTTGGGGACCGGGATGGGGCTGGGGCCCCGGGCCGTACGGCGCCTACTACTACCAGGAAGGCATCATCGCCGTCGATCTCTACGATGCACACAGCCGTCAGGCCCTGTGGCATGCCTACGTGCATCAGGATCTCTACGGCCTCACGGGACAGAAGGCCGAGCAGCACATCGACGCCGCCGTCTCGGCGATTTTCACCAAGTACCCCGGCTGAGCGGCGCCGTCAGGCGGTACGGAGCTTCGCGATGGGCGCGCGGACCTCCACCGTCTCGCCCTCCCCTGCGAGCACCTCCACGAGCTCGCCGTCCTCCGGAGCCGGCACCTCGACGGTCGTCTTGGCCGCTTCCACCTCCACCAGGACTTCTCCGCTCTTGACCGTATCGCCGACGGCCTTGCACCAGCGGACGATCTCCCCGTCCTTCATGCCCATCCCGAACTGCGGCAGCAGCACCTCGATGATCGGCATCGCTACGCTCCGGTGCTCCGGCGCAGGGCGCCGAGGTCGAACCCGAGCACGCTCCGGATCGCGTCCGCAATGCTGCTCTTGCTCGGGAACAGCCGCGCCTCGAGCGGTGGACTGAACGGCACGTGCGTATCCGGCGCCGTGACGCGCAACACGGGCGCCCGCAGCGCATCGAACGCCCGCTCGGCCACCATCGCGGCGATCTCGCTCGCGGCGCTGCACGTCCGGTGAGCGGGGTCCACGATCACGAGCCGGCCGGTCTTGCGCACCGACTCGAGGATCGTCTCCGCATCGAGCGGGACCAGAGTGCGCGGATCCACCACTTCGACCGACACGCCCTGTTTCGCGAGCTCCGCTGCGACCGCGAGGGATTGCGAGACGCAAGCGGCGATCGCGACGACGGTCACGTCGCGGCCCCCGCGCCTCACCTCGGCCCGGCCGAGCGGCACCAGGAAGTCCTCGTCATCCGGAATCTCCATCTTCGACGACCAGAGGCCGGAGTCCTCGAAGCAGAGCACGGGATCGTCGTCGCGCACGGCCGACTTGAGAAGGCCCTTCATGTCGAGCGCGTTCGAGGGAACGATGATCTTCAAGCCCGGGACCGCCATCAGCATGGGATACGGACGGTCCGAGTGCTGCGCGGCGGTGGAGTTGCCGTAGAACATGCTCAACCGCAGCACGAGCGGCAGGCGCGCCTGGCCGCCGTACAGGTACCGCGACTTCGAGATGATGCTGATCAG
>JASHYG010000206.1 GCA_030043215.1 Gammaproteobacteria bacterium | reverse complement strand
CGAGGATCGGCACGTCGCCCGCGCGCTCGCGGCGCTCCAGAAGCGCGCGTCGCTGTTCCGCATTCTCGGCTTCTACCCGCGCGCGGTCACGTGAGCGCGGCTCGAAGCACCGAGCGTTATCGGCTCCAGCCCGGCGGAGCGGTTCGGGGCGCCGTGCGGGTGCCGGGCGACAAGTCGATCTCGCACCGCGCGCTGATGCTCGGAGGCATCGCCGAGGGGGATACCGCGGTCGAGGGCTTCCTCGCGAGCGAGGATTGCCTCGCGACGCTCGCGGCGCTGCAGGCGCTCGGTGTCGCGATCGAGCGGCCGCAGCGCGAGCGCGTGATCGTGCACGGGGCGGGGGCTCGCGGCCTGCGACCGGCGGCCGCTGCCCTCGACATGGGCAATGCCGGAACGGCGATGCGGCTCTCGATGGGCCTTCTTGCCGGGCAGCCCTTCGACTCGACACTGATCGGAGACGCCTCGCTCATGCGCCGCCCCATGGAGCGGGCCGCCGTGCCGCTGCGGCTGATGGGGGCGCGGATCGTGACGCAGGACGGCCGCCCGCCCGTGCGCATCCTCGGTGGCAGTGCTCTCCGAGGCATCGAGTACGAGCTGCCGGTTGCGAGCGCGCAGGTGAAATCCGCGATCCTGCTCGCGAGCCTGCAGGCGAGCGGGCGCACGAGCGTCACCGAGCCGGCACCCACGCGCGACCACAGCGAGCGCATGCTCGCGGCCTTCGGCGTCGAGCTGACGCGGAGCGCCCGCACGGTCTCGCTGGAGGGAGGACAGACGCTACGGGGAGCGCACGTCGAGGTGCCGGGGGATTTCTCCTCCGCCGCATTCTTCCTCGTCGCCGGGTGCCTCGCCGGGGATGGCCTCACGCTGCGCAACGTCGGGGTGAACCCGACGCGGACGGGGCTGCTCGAGCTGTTGCGGCAGATGGGGGCGGATATCCGCGTCCGGCCTCTGCGCGGGGATGCTCGAGCGAGCACGGGCGTCGAGCCTGTCGCGGACCTCGAGGTGCGCGCGGGACCGCTGCGCGGCATCGAGGTGCCGGAGGCTCTGGTCCCGCTCGCCATCGATGAGTTTCCGGTCTTCTTCATCGCGGCCGCTTGTGCGCAGGGGGAGACCGTGCTGAGGCACGCCGAGGAGCTGCGGGTGAAGGAGAGCGACCGTCTCGCCGTCATGGCCGAAGGCCTCGGCAGACTTGGCGTGGAGCACGAGCTGCTGCCGGACGGCATCCGGATCCGGGGCTCGGGCGAGCTCGGGGGCGGCACCGTGGACAGCCACGGCGATCACCGCATCGCCATGGCCTTCGCGGTCGCGAGCCTCAAGGCCCGGGCACCCATCGAGGTGCTCGATGTGGCCAATGTCGCGACGTCGTTCCCGGGCTTCGTCGAGCTCGCGCGAACGGCGGGTCTGCGCATCGAGGCGCTCCGCTCCGCGCTCGGCTCCGGGTGAGACGGGCCCGGTCAGGCGCGAGCATGGCGACGCCCATCGTGACGATCGACGGCCCGAGCGGCTCCGGCAAGGGCACCGTGAGCCGCGCCGTAGCGAGCATCGTCTCCTGGCACCGGCTCGACAGCGGCGCCCTGTACCGGCTGGTGGCGCTGGTGGGCCGCGAGCAGGGGCTCGCTCCGGATGATGTTAAACGGCACGCGGAGGCAGCTCTTGCCATGGACGTGAGCTTCCTCGAGGGGCCGGAGGGCGAGCGGGTCCTGCTCGGGGGGCAGGACGTGACGGCCGAGCTGCGGTCGGAGAGCGCCGGTGCAGGTGCCTCGCGCGTCGCCGCCTGGCCGCAGGTGCGCCAGGCGCTCCTCGAGCGCCAGCAGGCCTTCGCCCGCCCACCGGGGCTCGTGGCCGACGGCCGCGACATGGGTACGGTCGTGTTCCCGCGGGCCGAGGTGAAGATCTTCCTCACGGCGAGCCCCGAGGAGCGGGCGTTGCGGCGCTATAAGCAGTTGAAAGACAAGGGGTCAGGTGTTAGCCTTGCCGCCCTTTCGCGCGAGATAGCCGAGCGGGATGCAAGGGATACGACCCGTAGGGCCGCCCCCTTGAAGCCCGCGCCCGACGCCCACGTGATCGACTCGACCGGCCTCGCCATCGAGGAGGTGGTCGGGCGCGTGCTCACGCTCGGACGCAGTCGCTCGCTGTGGCCTTGAGCGGCACGCGCGGGAGGATATCAAGGATGCCGTCGCAGGGATGCGCGGCTGTTACCCAACGCTCGGATCGCGACGAAGCGGCCCGAAGATCTCTCGAGCACGCGCCTTGCGGCGTGCATGTGAAGGTATGACAGAAAGTTTCGCTCAGCTATTCCAGGATAGCCTCGCCAACCAGCGCATCCGCCCCGGCATGATTCTCACGGGGCTCGTGATCGACGTGACGGAGGACCACGTCATCGTCAACGTCGGCCTCAAGTCGGAGGCCGTCATCCCCCTCGATCAGTTCAAGAACGAACGCGGGGAGCTGGAGGTCAAGGCCGGCGATGAAGTGGAGGTGGCGCTCGACTCGGTGGAGGATGGGACGGGCGAGACGCGCCTGTCACGCGAGAAGGCGAAGCGCGCCCGCACCTGGACGCGCCTCGAGCAGGCCTTCAACAATTCCGAGATCGTGACCGGGGTCATCACGGGCCGCGTCAAGGGCGGCTTCACCGTGGAGATCGACAACGTCCGCGCGTTCTTGCCGGGATCGCTGGTCGATGTCCGTCCCGTGCGCGATACCTCGTATCTCGAAGGCCGGCCGCTCGAGTTCAAGGTCATCAAGCTCGACCAGAAGCGCAACAACGTCGTCGTCTCGCGCCGCGCGGTCGTCGAGCAGGAGTTCTCCGCGGAGCGCTCGGCGCTCCTCGACAACCTCCAGGAAGGCGCCGTCGTGCGGGGCAGCGTCAAGAATCTCACCGATTACGGCGCGTTCGTGGATCTCGGCGGCATCGACGGGCTGCTGCACATCACCGACATGGCGTGGAAGCGCGTGAAGCACCCCTCGGAGGTGGTGAAGGTCGGCGACGAGATCGACGTGCGCATCCTCAAGTTCGACCGCGAGCGCTCGCGGGTGTCGCTCGGCTTGAAGCAGCTCGGCGCGGACCCGTGGGAGAACATCGCGCGGCGCTACCCGCCCAACACGCGCGTCTTCGGCAAGGTCACGAACATCGCCGACTACGGCGCGTTCGTCGAGATCGAGGACGGCGTCGAGGGCCTGGTCCACGTCTCGGAGATGGACTGGACCAACAAGAACGTGAACCCCGCGAAGGTGGTGCACACGGGACAGGAGGTCGAGGTGATGGTGCTCGATGTGGACGAGGAGCGCCGCCGCATCTCCTTGGGGCTCAAGCAGTGCAAGGCCAACCCCTGGAAGGAGTTCGCCGAGAACTACAACCGCGACGACCGCGTCGGCGGACAGATCAAGTCCATCACCGACTTCGGTATCTTCATCGGCCTGCCGGGGAACATCGACGGCCTCGTCCATCTCTCCGACATCTCCTGGGATCAGCCGGGGGAGGAGGCCGTGCGCAATTACCAGAAGGGCCAGCAGGTCGAGGCGATGGTGCTCTCGATCGACCCCGAGCGCGAGCG